>JBDTZL010000413.1:0-78573 GCA_040005125.1 Ginsengibacter sp. | reverse complement strand
GGCGTATCATGCAAAAACCGGGAAACTGCAATGGTCGTGGGATCCTATACCAAGAAACCCGGCAGACCCGGCTTATAATACATGGAATGGGCCGAAAGTACAACAGACCGGAGCCGCTAATGCATGGGCGCCTATATCCGCAGATCCTTCCCGTGATCTTATATTCATACCCACCTCTTCCCCAAGTCCGGATTATTATGGCGGAGAAAGAAAGGGTGCAGATGTTTACGCTAATTCGATTGTTGCTATTAAGGCTTCGACCGGTAAAGTAGCCTGGTATTTTCAAGTGGTTCATCATGATCTATGGGACTATGATATCCCTGCCCAACCGGTTTTATTGGACATAGAACGAAATGGTAAGAAAATTCCTGCCGTGTTGGTGGTTACCAAAATGGGTCATGTATTTGTATTGAACAGGGAAACAGGTGACCATCTTTTTCCTATAGAAGAACGTGCTGTGCCTGCATCGGACGTGGCGGGCGAAGAAGCTTCAAAAACCCAGCCCTTCCCAATACAATTGCCTTTATTGGGATTAAGAAAAGTTACTCCTGATGACGCCTGGGGTCCAACACCTGAATTAATGCAAAAAGCAAAGGATCGCATTAGCACACACATCAACCAGGGCATATTTACACCTCCGGGCTTACAGGGCTCAATCATTACTCCGAGTAATGTAGGTGGAATGAACTGGAGCGGGGCAAGTTTCGATCCCGGGAGAAATATACTGATTGCTAATATCAACAGGATCGCTGCGCTGATAACTTTATATCCTAAAACAGATAATACCCGGGTATCAGTTAACAAGGCGTTGCCAGGAGCGGAAGTAGCTTTACAGGAAGGAACGCCGTATATCATGAGCAGGGAATATCTTTTTACCGCGGAAGAGGGACAATTCCTTATGCAGACGAAGCCTCCCTGGGGCACATTGGCGGCTATTGATATGAACAATGGCCAATTGAAATGGGAGGTTCCACTAGGGTTCATGATGGATCCGCGAAAATATCCGGATGCCAAAAAATGGGGATCAATAAACCTGGGCGGAGCAATTACGACTGGCGGCGAACTTGTCTTTATAGCTTCGACAATGGATGGATTTTTTCGGGCATTCAATACAACTACCGGAGAAGTATTATGGGAAACCATGCTTCCTGCAGGCGGACAAGCCACACCTATGACCTATGAGTGGAAAGGTAAACAGTATGTTGTTATCGCAGCAGGTGGCCATGGGAAACTGGGCACTAAACTGGGAGATTATATAGTTGCATTTTCATTATAACAATATTCAGGTGATTTTTAAATTATAAAATTTCTTTTTTCTCCAACGGTAGGAACAAAAGAAGAAGACATAGATCAAATATTAATGAAGCTGTGTAGATCAATTCTCCGGGAATATTTTTGAATGATGTTGCATTTTCTATGTGAGCCTGTCTTTCTTTGGGTTGCTTAAGTAAATTAAAGAATTGAGTATAACAAATTGGGTCTGTAGTTTTTTTAAACGCTGAAACCCACAGTTGATCAGTATTATATAAAAGGGATGCCTCTTTTTAGCCAATGTGCCAATGTATAAATTTAAATGGATAATATATTTTCCATGGATTGATATTTTATTTCTTTGAGTAACTTTAGTTTCAGATTAATTTAATATGAAACGATTTTCTTTTTTACTGCTTGTTTCCTGCTACTCATTAATTGCTTCTTCCCAACAAACACAAAAGCCGCCTCTTCATGGCAAAAACTGGATGGCTGTTACAGGAAAACCACTCGCTGCTACAGCGGGCGCTATCATATTCCAAAAAGGCGGTAATGCAGTTGATGCAGCCTGTGCCATGTTGGCCGCTACCTGCACTATGTGGGATGTATTAAGCTGGGGCGGCGAAACGCAGGCACTCATCTATAATCCTGTAACAAAAAAAGTAATTGCTATCAATGCCCTGGGTGTTGCGCCAACGGGAGCTACCGTTGCTTTTTTTAAAAGTAAAGGATATTATTTTCCTCCGGAGTATGGTCCGCTTGCTGCAGTAACACCCGGCACAGCCGGGGGTTTGTGTTATATGCTTGCCAAATATGGGACCATGAGCCTGAAAGAAGTGCTTGGGCCTGCAATGCAGCTTGCCGCGGGTTATCCTATAGAAGCAGAAACCGCAAACAGTATGGAACGCAATAAAAAAATGCTTAAGGAATGGCCGTATTCTGCAGCCGTGTTCCTTCCGCATGGGGGGGAGAATCGTGAGGCACCGGAAGCTGGAGAAATTTTTGTGCAGAAAGATCTTTTGGCGACCCTTACGAGGATGGTAGAAGCAGAGCAAAATGCATTAATGAAAAAGAAAAGCAGGGCGGAAGCGATCATTGCCGCGAGTGATCGTTTTTATAAAGGAGACATTGCAAAAGAATTTGTACGTGGCAGCAAAGAACAGGGAGGATTAATTACAATGGAAGATCTTGCAAAATGGAAACCAATTGAAGAGGAGCCGCTCCATACAAATTACAAAGGAATAGAAGTATATAAACTCCAACAATGGTCACAGGGGCCTATGTTATTACAATCGCTCAACATCCTGGAAAATTTTGATTTGAAAGCTATGGGTTATAACAGTTCCCGTTACATTCATACAGTGTATCAAACTATGAATTTAACTTTTGCTGATCGTGATTTTTATTATGGCGATCCTTACTTTCCTCCCGGTGAACCGATCAGGGGTCTGCTGAATAAAGAGTATGCAAAGAAGCGGGCTTCGCTGATCACCTTTGATAGAAACAATGAAAACGCAGGTCCCGGCGATCCTTACCCATATGAAGGAAAATCAAATCCATATATGGATCTTTTGAAACAAAGAGAGTCGATAACTGATACTACTAAAAATAAGCCCGGTAACCCTATACCTGCGCAAGACAGAAACCAGTCAGCCATCAATAAAAATAATTCTGCGTTTACTGATCCTGGTTATATGGATAGATTATGGCGTGGCACTACATCTGTTGAAGCTGCTGATAAGAAGGGGTGGGTGGTTTCCATAACTCCAAGCGGCGGGTGGTTGCCTGCATGTATCGCTGGTCACACAGGTGTTGGCATGAGCCAGCGAATGCAAAGTTTTGTGCTTGATTCATCTATAGATCCGTTTAATGTATTAGAACCCGGCAAGCGTCCGCGGGTTACACTTACACCAACGCTCGCATTAAAAGATGGTAAGCCGTTTTTATGTTTTGGCGTGCAGGGTGGAGATACCCAGGATCAGAACTTATTACAGTTTTTTTTAAACATTGTTGAGTTTGGAATGACTGTGCAACAAGCTACTGAAGCGGCTAATTTTAATAGCAGCCAGTTATGGTTGTCTTTGGGAGGTTCAAAACTTGAAGACCGTAAACCCAGGCCGGGAGAAATTTTGCTGGCCAACACCACACCCGATTCAGTTCGAAATGACCTCAAAAAAATGGGCTATAAACTGAGCTTTGGCAACCGTACGAGCGGACCGATAAATGCAATCTATTTAGATAGTAAGCATGGTAGCTTATGGGGAGGCAGCAGTAATAACGGGGAGGATTATGGAATTGGCTGGTAACGGGAAATGAATTCTCAATAATGATAAACCATAAGAGATACTTTCTTGCATCCAATAATTAACTGATCACTTATTGTAAAATAATTTCAGTCAAAAAATATTTCCTGGTAATTTATAATCCTGGCCATTCCCGTTATAATCCCTGGCATTAGAATGTTAATCCTAAATGTGTTTATTACTAACTATACCTGTCATTACGCCATGGATAAGCAGTGTTGGAGTAGCCTCTTTCTTCCCAAAAACCTAAACGGTTTGACGTCATAAATTCTATCCTGTTTATCCACTTGGAACCTTTCCATGCATATAATTCAGGTGTTATCATTCGCACAGGGCCTCCATGTTCCTTTGGCAAAGGTTTTTCTTCCACGGTGTGGACCAGCAATACATCGGGCTTCAAAGCTTCTTCCATCGACAGGTTGGTACTGTAATCATCATAGCCATAGCACATAATATGGGTGGCAGTTTCCTTGGGTTGTACGAGTGCTGCAAGATCAAGCATTCGTACTCCTTTCCAGTTGATATTTAATTTAGACCAGGTAGTAACACAATGAAAATCGGATGTGTCGTCCGTTTGTGGCAAAGCCATAAAGTCCTGCCATGTTAAAGTAGCTGGATGTTCCACAGCCCCATCTATTATTAATATCCAATCTTTCAGTGAAATATCCGGCTGATAGCCAAGATCGAGTACCGGCCATTTAGTAGTGATAACCTGTCCTACAGGGAGTACCGGCATTCCATGACGGTTAAGATTGCCTTTACCCATAGGCTTGTTGTCAGCAACGGAATGTGTTTGTTTTATCTTTTCTTCAAAACGGGTCTTGAGTTTCATACGGGCCTCAACGACACGTTCCAATTTTTCCGGAGGTTCCATAATCCTGAATTTAATGCAAACTTACATAAACCATCAATTCCTTATTCATATATCCTGAAATAACAGGAGTCCTGTTGTCTTTATACAACGTTTTATTAATTTATATTAAATAAGTATATAGCTTGGCTACAGACATATAATACTATGATAACTATCAAGGTTAGACGTAGTTTAGAAAGGATTTAGCATTTTACCATATGGGAGCAATAGGCACATAGGATCACATAGAAAATACATGTTACCCAAAAGTATCCTGGCGAATAACCTACGCAGTTTTACTCAAAATTTAATCTATGTGTTCTTCCTATGCGCCTGCTGTTCCTATATGGTTAAACAAGGGAATGTTTATGCATCGCTTTCACCCGGAAATCTTTTGTCGTGATAATTTTTCATAATGATGTAAGTTGATATTTGTGAGATTATATTTGGTCAAAAATATTTTATGCTTCATTAAATGTTTCATAAAAAATTGGAGTTAATGCATCGATCGGTTTTATAAAGTTCGGATTTCATTTCCGGGCTGAAAAACTTTTGCCATGCAGAAGAATCCGCTATATCCGGAACTTTGTGCCAGCGCCATTGAGGGTATATACATCGGTATAAAATTATGTAGTAATGCAACGTTTACAAAATATGAGTTGTCAATACTGGAAAATAGCCCGATGAAATATTTTCTTATTTTGATAATTTTTTTTTTCTATTCCTGTACCAAAGAACATTCATGTGAGAATTGCATGGATAACATCAGTTATAAAAATGCGACCATTATATTTGGGGGGGCCGTTGCTACAGATGGGTGTGGCTGGCTTGTAAAAACAGACGACATCCATACTTACCAACCTGATGTATTAAATGCTGCTTTTCAACAGAACCAGCTACCCGTAAAGATCAGTTATGAACTAACTCCTGATAAATTTACATGCGGAATAGGTGGTTTACAAATACCCGTTATTCACGTGATTGATATCAAACTTTGATTCATAATATTCCTGAATTATGTTATCGTGCGGAGCCAGGATGCTGCTTAGCTTAGCTTCTTTTGCCTGTAAAAACTTCAATAGGAATTTTCATTTTTTTGGCCTCGTAAATAGCCCTCATTACAAACAGGCACGGGAATTGGTTTTATTCCTGAAAATCAGGAAAAAATTATGTCACTAATTTTTATTACGGGTTCCCCGGATGGGCTCGGGAAATGGCAGCTCAATCACTTGTTGCAGATTCATAAGGTTGTATTGCATGCAAGAGACAAGAGGCGCGCCAATGATGCAATGTTGGCAACCCCAGGCGCTGATGGAGCAGTTACCGGAGATTTATCTTCCATAAAAGAAACGATACAAGTAGTCGGCAGGTGAATGCGCTGGGAGCATTTGATGCCGTTATTCACAACGCAGGAGTTGGATACCGTGAGCCTAAGCGCATAGAGACCGCTGATGGGTTAGCTCATGTGTTTGCCGTGAATGCACTGGCTCCATAGATACTCACCTGCCTCATTAACCGGCCGCAGCGGTTGGTATTTATCGGTTCAGGGTCACCGCCAGGGCGATCCTTCTCTCAATGATATCGCCTGGAAAAGCAGGCCCTGGAGTGGGTTTAATGTTTATGCTGATTCCAAATCATACGATGTATTCTTGCATTTGCGGTTGCCTGGAAATGTCCATGTGGTTTTTCCAATGCCCTGGAACCGGGTTGGGTAGCTACAAAAACGGGGGCCCGGAGCTCCCGACAGTATAGAAGACGCTGTAAAAACGCCGGCATGGCTGGCCGCCGGTAATGATGATGAAACACAGGTGACCGGTCAGTATTTTTATCATAAAAAACTTCGTACACCAAATCCATCCGCAACAAAACAAGATATTCAGGAAAGGTTTTTGGAAGAATGCCGGCGCTTCTCCGGGATATCTTTCCCGGTTGAATAGTAATAAGATTTCTTTTAAGTGCTTTGGAATTTTGTTTTTAATAATCGCGTTTGTACGTGATAGTTATCTTAGTATTTAATAAAAGTTTTATTTACCAGGTGCTATAATAGATTCCGTCACATCTTTTTTAAATGCATTAGCCGATGTTGAATTAATATACATCATATGGCCTGCCGGGTAATATTTTAATTGAATATTTGACTTTAATTTTTTATCTAACGCAAGATTGTCACAAGTATATTCCGTTGCATAAAATGGGGTAGCAAGATCACAATAACCATTTAGTACCAAAATCTTCAGGGCCGGATTATGGCTCATTGCGTGTGCAAGATCTAAAATAAACCGTGATCCCGGACTTATAAACCCATGATGTGGCGAGGCGTTGGTGTTATTTGAGCGTAACTCCCCGGAGCAAGCAAAGCGTTGGCGTATCTATCATTCAAAATAATTTATCAGTCAATCTTTAATTGATATGCGAGGATTAGCGTATTGTTTACGCGGCTTCTTTCTGAAACTTATGAGTAAAATGTAAAGAATATATTTTAAATTGTATTGCTGAATTTTTTCAATCCATGTAAATATGTCTCAACCCAAAAAGAGAAAGCATCCGCACCATACCGATACGCCAAAACAGGCGGGAAACAGAATGTACTACCGGATCATCCCGGTGGCCATATTTATTTTTGTATTATTTGGAATTGGAATTGCTTTTTTTGCAGCAGGCGATGATAATAACTGGTTGGTAATTGGCGCCGTTATTGGTGCTGCTTGTGGATTTTTATTCGGATACCAGGTCGCTAAGGGGCTTTCAAAAAAATAGGCAGTCTTCATAAGCCTGCTTTAATAGACCTCGCCTGTTTCCATGTCTATTTGCCTTGGCACTTTCACAAGAATATAAGCAGGAAAAGACTGATTGATATCGCCTGTGCCTGTATAAGTATACCTGAAGTAATTTTCAAAGAACTGGAAGCTGTTGTTCACTTTGTACATTCCATAATTATCCTGGGAAATATTTGTGGGCAACAGGTCAGCTAAATGTTTGGCAATTGCCAATTTTTCTCCGTCATAATAAGCAAAGTAATCTAATATCACATTGCCTTTTTCATCGATTATTTCATAGATCTTTTTATTCAGTATCTTTTTTTTGCTAAATGATATTACAGAGGGCTGGTTATTTTTAAATTCATTAAATGTAAGGAATACGCCCTTTTTTACAGGCTCATTTAAAATGGGTATAATGTTTGTCGTTGCATTATATGCCTGTATGTCATCCATTGACATTTTCTTTTTCTTCTCAAGGTCTTTTATATACAACTCATAGTTAACATTTTCAACCATCTTTTCCAGGGCGAAGCAAAAAAATGGTAACTTATTTTCATCGCCAGGATCATAGTCTTCAACTTTTTTATCAGTGGTTAATTTAAAGACCGTATCAATTCTTTTCAGTGGCACATAGCTGGCTGCTGAACCAAGAAAATATTCGAATTTTACATAGATATCCTGTTGCGATAATGATAACCTGTCGATATCTTTTCTTTGATTTTCACTTTGCCTGCCGGGGATATTATTGATCCATAATTTCTTAACCGAGATCAATAATACTTTTTCATTGTGAGTAAAATTATGTTTGTAGTATTCATTATAAAAATCCCCGATTCCTTTTTCGATTCCTGGCTTTAGTGTTATTTTTTCGAACACGGTGTTTGCCGACAGAAGCCGGCGCGTGAGCCTGAAACCCAATTTTGAAGTGTCAAACCTGGCATCAATAATTTTAATGGATTGAAATGGTAATTTCAAACTTTCGGGAGGAATTGTTTTTACACTTAATTCAAATATTTTAACTCTTAAATTATTTGGATTGTCATCACGTTGGGCAAAAGCAAAATTTGTAAAAAACAATAAAAATGCAGATAAACAGATTTTCATTCAATAAAATTTTTTGAGTCTAAGGTAATAAATAAGTACTTCCTCTTTCGTGATGTATACAAACTTGACTGCGCCAGTTGCTTGTAGTACAAATAAAATTCTATCAGCATCTATATAAATAGCCCCGGCAATACGCATTGCTCCGGTGCATGCTTATCATTGCCAGGAGTAGCAATTTTTTACAGGAAAGGAGGAGCCTTTTATTTTTCTACATATGCCTGTCAGATGTTTTTATCAAAGTAAAACTTTATTAACTTTATTCAAACAAAAATATATGGACCAGCAAATTATTAATCTTTACGATGAATACACACACAAACCACTCAACCGTAATGAATTTTTAAAACGGCTTGCTTTGTTAGCCGGCGGCACCGTTGCGGCAATGAGCCTGCTGCCATCGCTGGAAAATAACTATGCAAATGCTGCTATTACTTCAAATGATGACCTCTTTACAGAATACATCACTTATCCCGGTGTGCCTAATGAAATGAAAGCGTATGTGGCAAGGCCTAAACAAAATAAGAAATACCCGGCGATAATTGTGATACATGAGAACCGCGGATTAAATGAATATATTGAGGATGTGGCAAGGCGTACTGCTACTGAAGGTTACCTGGCAATTGCACCCAATGCTTTGTCCCCACTGGGTAAAACCCCTGCTAATGACGATGAGGCAAGAACTTTTTTCCAGGAGCTGAAGCCGGAAGATAATCTTAAAAACTTTTTGAATGTTTTCGATTACCTGGGCACACGTAAAGATTACAACGGCAGTGTGGGTTGTGTGGGATTTTGCTGGGGTGGTGGTATGAGTAATAAGTTAGCGGTAAATGTGCCTTCATTAAAAGCCGCAGTTGCCTTTTATGGTGAGCAGCCTGCTGCGGAAGATGTACCTAAAATAAAGGCGGCTGTTCAATTGCACTATGCTGGTTTGGATGAAAGAACAAATGCGGGGATACCCGCCTACGGGGACGCACTGAAGAAAAATAATACCAGGTACGAATTATACATGTATGAAGGCGTTAACCATGCTTTTCATAATAATACATCTGCTTCGCGTTATAATGAACCAGCAGCAACTCTTGCATGGAAAAGAACTATGGAATTTTTCAAAAAATATTTACAATAGGTTAGTCAACACTATTTCATTATTATACCATTTTTTATCAATAAAAAAAGAAATAGCGTGACAGCGGGAAGACTTCAAAAGGGCATACCTGTGAGGTTTTTAAAACCTCACAGGTGCGGAACCTTTCCCAGGTTTTGAACATCGATCCTGCTGCATCGCAAACGTAACAATGTCTTACAAAATTTTTACGCCCTTTTCTTCAAGATGTTTACTAATAGCTGTATAAACTTCACTTCGGGCGAGTTCGGTTTTAGTTACGTCCTTACACCAGAAATATATCTTTAGCTGGGTTGATTGGGAAGTAACTGTATCAATAAATACCTCCGGCTCTTTTTGTGTAAGCACATCGGGAGATGCGTGTATGATTTCTATAATCGTCTTCCTGATATCTTCGGATGACACAAATTTATCAACGGTAAATGATACTTCTATCCTTATGTTATTATTGCTGAGCGTCCAGTTAACAATGTTATGAGAGAGTATATCGCCGTTGGGTATGATCACTTCAGCGCCTTCCGGTGTAAGCAATGTACTGGAGCGCACACTTATTTCCTTTACACGCCCTTTTCTATCGCCTATTTCTACAGTGTCACCAATACGGAGGGTACGGTCAAATATTAAAATAATTCCTGAAACAAAATTATTTACGATGCTTTGTAAACCAAGTCCAATGCCTACACCAAGAGCACCCAGTATCACGGTAATCCTGTCAACCGGAAGCCCTGATGCTGCTATTGCCAATAAGAATCCACCAATCAGCAATATGAGCCGGGTGATCAATAATCTTGAACGATGGCTCTTATTATTAAACGAGGCATCATCACCGATATCTCCAAAAAAGTAAGAGATGTATTTTTGTAAAAAATTAGCCAGCCATATAATTGCCAGGAACAAAATCATTCCACCGAATGTAAAGGAGAAGCTTCCAATAATACGCGGGGCAGAAAGTAATTTGGTGATTTTTTCAGAAAGAGCATCAAATAAATTAAGGTTGGTCGTAAATACTACCAGCCAGATCACTACGGAACAAAAAATAACCATTCGCGAAATGCCTTTTACTACAAAACCGGGTTCAAAATTTTCGGGGTAGTCCTTACGGACCCGGCTGCTTTGAATTTGCAAAAGAAACGCTTCTGTTACGGACTGTTTAAAGACAAGCAATGCCACCGTTTGTATAAATGCATAGGTGGCAGTTGAACTAAAAATCTGCATCAGGGTTATCCTGCCAAATAAGTTACAGGTTATCGCCAGGAAGCTAAGCAACGTATACAAGGCTGCAGCCAGTAATATAATTTTTTGCCGGCCATATTGTTTTTTAAACCGTGTTATCGCATATATTCCCAATAAAAATGCTAGGCTGTTGAGTATAAATGAGAGCCACCGGCTCAGGTAGAAAGGCAATCCCAAATATCTTGAAAAAGACAATAGGAACAGCGCTATAAAAATAATCCACAGGTAAAACAAATTTTGCGGCAGCCTCTTACGAAATGAAAAAGTAAGGACGAACATCAATAAAAACTCAACAGTATCAATATATACAACCGGTGCGTCCAGGTCAAATAACGGAGCCAGGTTAAGCATAAATACGAGGGAGGCAAAAAAAGGTAAAGCATTAATGTAGCGAAACTGAAATGATTGTAAAGTAGATATTTTATCACGCCTCTTAAGACTCCTGAAATTAAAAGACACCCAAAAGAAAAATAGTAAACCGGTCAATAGCAACAGGTTTATTTGATAATGGGTATGCGAAAAATAATATTGCGTAATTTTCTTTTCAGAAGCCAGTGTCCGTTTAAATTTTCCCGAAAACGAACGGGATTTTTGAGTTGGCCACGATTCCCACAGGTAGCTCCTTTCTTTACTAAACGCCCTGGAACCGGTTGTTTTCTCCATGCTTTCGGCCTGTAGCTGAAGTTCGGTAGTTGTAATTAAATTGTCTGAACTAAGAGCAAGCGTGTTATCAATAAGCGAGTTAACATATTTTATCAGGCTGTCAGCCTTCTTCCATTTTAAATGAAGTTGTTGTAGTTGCGGTTTAAATGACGCCTTCAAAACTGAATCCCTGAAAATATGCCGGATGACAGTATCTTTTCTCAGATCAAGAATTTCTTTTTTAGTTCTGTCGAGAATGCTGTCGTATTGATTGAGTTCATTGGCGTGCTCCTTCGTATCGGTTTTTATTTGTTCCAATAAAATACTGAACATTTGAAGGCTGCGTACATTGAGCGCTTTATCATTACCTGGTGACAGCCTGTCTTTTATAATATTTAATGCCGAATCGTCTTCTCCCATCCTATGAGCCATAGTAGTGATAGCAGGAACAGATTGGGAAAGTGCTGATGCTTTATTGAGCAGTTGAAATACTTTTTCAATGCTCAGCAGGTAATCATTGCGGGTAAGCGAATCATCATTATCAAACAAAGAAGCTTCAAAAGATCTCCCCGGCGCCTTTGAAGTATCCTTTAATTGCTGCGTTCTTACGGTATCTTTAATTTGGATTGCCCTTATGGTATCTTTAACCTGCGCTGATAAACCTGTGGCGGATAAAATAAATAAAACAACCAGGGAAAATAATTTCATAAAATGGATTCAGGGAAGATAAAATTACAGCAAGCAGGGGATTGTTCAATTTTTTTATAGGGTGTACCGGTTTTATTAAATATAAAAGATAAAAGTCGTACGATCTCCTGTACCTGATTTTTATCGGGAAATATCAGCGGTTAGGTAATCTTTTAAAATTTTTAAGAATAGCCGGGTAAGGGGCTTTTTCATCTTACCTGTTAAAAAAAACAGGTATCGTCAACATTTATGGTGGTCTGTGTATAACCAGGAATGGCGCCTCCAAAAATTATCACGAAAAATAAGTATGTTTTCATATTTGGGTTTTATAAGAAGTGAAATACATTAAGTTATTAGTATAAAAAATATGTGATCTATTATCTGGCTAATTGTATAAAGTAACTGGCGCCGAATTAGTAAAAAGGTGAAATAGTATATGGATTGATTTTAATAAAGCCACGATTTTTATTTGACAGGTATGGTTTTAACCAACTATCAGCTGTATGGGCAATCAATGAAGCATGCATCTTTTTTATTATCTTCATTTTATGTACAATACGGTTTCGCCTTCATCACGTCAACTCATTGCAATTATGTTTGCCGATATTGCCGGTTATACTGCTTTAATGCAGGAAGATGAGGCATTGGCAATGCAGCTCCGTCACAAACTGCAGAATAAACTCGAAGAAGAAGTAGCCAACTACCATGGCCGGATACTGGAGTTCAGGGGTGACGGAGCTTTATGCTGTTTTACGAGTACCATTGAGGCTGTAAGAGCCGCACTCGCCCTGCAACTGGATATGCAAAGTAATCCCATAGTGCCGCTTCGCATCGGTATGCACACCGGAGATGTTGTTGTGGAAGAAAATGGTATTTACGGGGATGGGGTAAATATCGCATCAAGAATGGAATCTTTTGCGATACCGGGAAGCATCTTTATATCCGGTAAGGTATATGATGATATAAAGAACCAAAAGGATATTCAAACCGTTTCGCTGGGAAAGTATGCCCTTAAAAATGTAAAAAAACCTGTAGAGATTTTTGCTATCAGTAATCCCGGCATAAAAATTCCGGATAAAAAGAATCTTGAAGGCAAGGGTGAAAAAGTTGCAGAAATTAAGAGTATTGAAAGATCAATCATTGTATTGCCTTTTGTAAATATGAGCAACGATCCTGAACAGGAATATTTCAGCGATGGTCTTACGGAAGAGCTTACCTCAAACTTATCAAAGCTCAAAGACATGAGAGTGATTTCCAGGACAACCTCGATGCAATACAAGGGCACAACAAAAGATATCAAAACAATAGGCAGGGAAAATGGCGTGAATTACATCGTGGAAGGAAGTGTTAGAAAGCATGGCAGCAATCTCAGGATTACGTCTCAATTTATAGATGCTAACTATGACACGCATTTATGGGCCGAGACCTACCGGGGAAGCATAGACGATATTTTTGATATACAGGAAATGGTTTCAGAAAAAATTGTACAGGCGTTAAAAATACAGCTTACACGGGAAGAGCAGGCCATGCTGGGAAAACGTTACACCGACAATACAGAAGCGTATGAACTCTACCTGAAGGGCCGTCACTTCTGGAAACAAAGAAATGAAGAAAGCCTTAAATCCGCGATCCGGCATTTTGAAATGGCACTGGAAAAAGATCCGGATTATGCGTTGGCGTGGGCAGGTGTTGCAGACGCGTACGGCCTGATGGGCGAATTCACCAACATTTCCCGGAGAGAACTTTTTCCAAAGCAAATGGCAGCGGTGAATAAGGCATTGGATATTGACAGCCGTCTTGGTGAAGCACACATTTCGCTGGCTATTTCACTTATGCTGAATGAGTGGGATTGGAAAAACTCGGAAAAGGAATTTCAACTTGGAATAGAACTGAACCCGAACTACGCAACAGGGCATCACTGGTATGCTGAATTGCTAATGTTTGTTGGCAGGACCGAAGAAGCGTTCCGTGAGATTACCTTGGGTGTCGGGCTGGACCCGGTGTCACTGGGAATATTAAAGGACAAGGGTATATTTTATTATTATAACCGGCAATACGAACCAGCAGTTAATATGGCTATGATGACATTGGAACTGGATCCAAACTTTGTTCCATCGTATCGTCTTCTCTCACTTGCCTACCAGGGCATGGGTTTGTTTGATGAGGCGATCGCCGAAAACCAGCGTTGGGGAGCGCTTACTGGCAACAAGGTAAAAACTGATGTTGCTCTTGCCCAGATCTATGCCGCCGCGGGAAGGAAAGAAGATGCCGTAAAAATAATAGACGAAGTAGAATCAGGCGAAGTCCTGGGTGGAAATGATCATCGCGGGATGGCAATGGTATATGCGTCTCTCGGCGAAAATGATATGGCTATTAAATGGCTTGAAAAAAGTTTTGATAAGCATGAGGAATCATTATGCAGCTTAAAAATTGATCCAAAAATGGATCCACTTCGCTCTGATCCGCGGTTCAGCATATTGCTGAAGAAAATAGGTTTTGAGGATTGATCCTTCGCCTGAACTTTGATTTCTTTGATAGTGATTTTTATGATGGTAATCATTTAATCATACGAATCATAGTTCAGACACCTTGGCTTTTCTTTTAGGTATGCAGGCTTTTCAAAGAATCCAAAAGGCCAAACGCCTTTAGCAGCCAAAGGATAACAAACTAATGACCATTGACTATTGACTATTGCCCATGGAATATTGATCAATGACCACTGCATAGCCCGTTCACAAATCCAAAATTATCTTCTTACCTGTCTTAGATGATTCATAAATGCCATCAATAATTTTTAGATCTTTCAATGCTTCCTCACCATCTACCGGTACTACCGGTTGCTTTCCCTGTAAAATGATACCGGCCATTTCTTCCATTTGCAACGTTTGATGGGTTACAACCGGCTGATTTAATTCACCTTTATTGGTACGTCCCATAATGGGCCCGTAACCGGTAGACGGGTTTAATTCTGCATAACCTTTCACGCCATTTAAAAAAAAGCGATCCAGGAAATTCATACTATAAGTGGACAGGCAGGATGCAACTGCCCCACCGGGAAAGCCCAATTGAAACTGGATGGTTTCATCAATCCCATCTTTAAATTTTATTGGATCATTTTTGGTTTCTTCTGCGGTTACCCACAAAGGATCTTCACCTATCATATAACGGGAACCATTAATCGAATAAATTCCTATATCCATTAATGAACCCCCGCCGGAGAGTTGCCTGTTCAGCCGCCATTGGCCGGGATCCCCGATAATAAAGCCACTTAGCCCCTGGAAGAATAAAATTTTTCCAAACTCACCGGCTTTCCGCATACGGATAATTTCCAAAGTGTGCGGTTCAAAATGCATGCGGTAACCAACTAATAGTTTTACATTCGCTTTCTTACATTCATCAATCATTTCCCGCCCTTCTTTGGCATTCAGGGCCATAGGCTTCTCACAAATAACATGCTTGCCTGTTTTGGCCACACGTATCACCTGGTCATGATGCAGGCCATTGGGCGTAATCACGTAAACTGCATCAATATCCGCGTTGTCTTTAATTTTATCAAAATTCTCATAGTTATAACAGTTCTTTTCAGGAATTGAATACGTGCTCTGCCAGTCTTTAATTTTGGAAGGAGTGCCACTGATAACCCCAACTAATTTGGCCATCTTGCAGTCGCGCATAGCTTCAGCTACACGGGATCCGTAACTACCCAGCCCCATAATTGCCACCCGCAAAACAGGGCCGTCATACGTTTTATTGTATAAAGTTTTATTTACTTCGGCAGCCTGTTTTAGAAAAGGAAAGGCTATACTGGCTGCAGTAATTTTTTGTAAAAAGTCACGACGGGAATTCATAACAATGTTTTTATTTTGTGTTTTATCAAGACAGGAGTGAACTTAATATAAAAGTTATGGATATGCAAGATATCATAAAAATAAATTTAGAAAATAGCTGTTTTTTGCCATGGATCACACGGAATAAGGTTCTTCTGGTATAACTGGGATTTGCAATGTTATGTTAACTGTAAGATGACGAAAGATCGTAACATGCATTTTAGCCGAATTAATCGTGTAATAGATTTTACGCAAAAATAAGGTCAACGCAGCATACCATTGAAGAGGTAATTTCGTATGTGCTGTGCCGTTAGTAAAAAAAAAATTTGAACACGCCTTCACAGCATTATTTTTTGAACACAATTTTGGCAGGCCCAGATTAGCAAATAACATAACAACCTGTAAAAAGAACAGCGATTAGAAAATAGTTTTAATAACAATTCCTGATTTTGGCACCATTTTAGGTATATGTAAGGTAAATACATATTTTTCACTATAAAAAAAGAATTATGAAATCAAGCAACTTAAAATTATCTTTTTTAGCATTAAGCTTTTTTACCTGTTCTGCGATTTTTGCCCAGGATACAGCTAAAAAACCCATGCCTGATACTACTAACAAACCCAAACCAGATACCAGCAAATCTAAAATTGGTTTATCAACAAGTATGACTGCAGTTCCTAACGTTCTAGGGAACAGCAATGTAGATGCAATCAATTCATTCTTTATTACTGAAGATAAAATTGCAGCCAAAAAAGAAGAGAAAAAAGAGCAAAAGATTGTTTAAAAAATCTTTTGATGGGTGTGGGTTTATCAACTGATTGATCAGGTATTTTTCCTGTCAGAAAATGCCCACAATTGTCCAGGTTCAATTATTTTATTTTTAATTGTAACCATATAGAAACAATAAAAACATAGGCACAGACGGAAGCCAATATTAATTAAAATATTTTGATGAATTGCCCGCGCGACTCATTAAAATTTAATCGGGGTGTTTCTATGTGCCTATGCTTTTATGTAGTTAAATTGGGGGTTGTTTCCGGGGATTTAATCGTCAGGAGATACCGGTGATTTTCTTTCAGGAATAACCAGGTCAATGCTTAATGACTGGAAAGGACTCTTCGTTTGTATTGTGGTTTTTCACTGTATCCCTAAAGTACCGGGTCTTCCCTTCTCCTAAAATTTGCGGCACGACAGATTGTAATCGCGTATTTATAATGATGATCGCAGCGCAACAGCCAAATACTGCACTTTGAAATTTATACCTTCATCTTCTGTCTGCTTTAAGATTATTTTACCAATCCGATCATTTTATCATGGGCCGTCGGCCATGTTCACATTTTTTGGGTATATATACCATATCTGGCCCGAATAATATTTTTTAATAAAAAGTAGCCCGATTTGTTAAGCCGAAGATTTTAGAGTAGGAGTTGCAATAGCTTTGTCTACACTCGGTTCAGACAATCACTGCAGGCCCTGATTGATTGAACTCCTGGGTTTTAGTTTATATCCGTCCCGAATCGCATCGGTATTCAGGTTTTAATAATTTTCAGATTGGTATTTTACTTGTATTATAATCCATATAGAAAGGAAGATATTACCTAGTAGTAAAATTAATTTACCGTGTATTCTTTCCCATTCCCCATATCTGTAAACGCTTCTTCCATCAGGCGATGTCTTTTTACTGTAATATAAGTGCCAGCCAATTATAATTCCAAACACGCCTCCCAAGATCGCTGAGAAATACCCAAAATAAACCCCCCACTTATGGTATGGACCTGGTATTGCAGGGCCATCATTTCTCTTTTTTTGCAGGTTGGCTATAGACTCCGCATTTATTTCCTTCCCTCTGTCTCTAAGAATTATCCGGGCAAGCTGGTAATCGAAATCGCTCCATTCACCGGGCTTTTCAATGATCTCCTTTAATTCTTCAAAGGTAAATTCAAATAAATAGTATCCGGGATCTACGTGTTCTGCCTGCGACCTGTAATGATTTTCTAATTCTTTTTGAGCAATGGTGAAATCCCCTGGCTTTAATTTTATGCTGATATCCCTGACGGTAGTGTTTGCAACAATGGAGGGATCAGGGGATTTATCACTGTCTTCTACCTCAAATTCTATATGTAGTTCCCGTAACTTTTGAATAAGATCGTTGGCTATTTCCTGTTGGTGAAACTTCCTGAAAGTAAGAAATGCGTGAGCCATAGATAATAGGTTTTATTTTTTACGGCGCTTATTGCCAGCCGTTAGAAAGTATTTCCATTTATCCCGCGCAATATGATAGATATGACAAACATAATGCCATTTACTTTTCATATAACTTAGCAGGCATTACAATTGTATGGTATAAGCAGCATTCTTTTTACGTTTTTATAAACGCGTGATTTTTTACGGGCATTCATTTACTCCGGCAGAACAATTAATATCAAATAGTGAATTTTAAAAATAATAAGATACCCGGTCGTGATGGCTTTTTCAAATAATAGGGAGTACCGTTTTTATTTTAGCAGCGATCGGAATATGCAGTTTTTGTTGGTATGGATTTTACAGACCGGATGTATAATTATCAAAAGCAACGGGAGCATCAGTATTGAATGTATGGAAGTCGCTTTCAGGAGATTTTGTAAAAGACCTACAAAGCGCAGCAAGAATTAAAATTTCCTTTCCTGAATTAGGGATAAATTATAATATCTAAAACACTTAAAGGAAGATGTGCTTTTGCAATATCAAGTGCACTTACTTCAGTTTGATCAAAGATTTCATTGTCGTAACAATCGCTACAGCGGAACATTATGGCTGTTTTCTTAAAATTAATTTTCCCGGTTACATCGGGTTTTATCATAAAAGCAAGATCTGATTTATTACCATAAATATCAAAATCCATGTCATTCAACCGCAGGAGATCTTTTATAGGCATACCTGAATGAATACCGTTTTGACATTTCCATTCATTATTTCCTTCCAGAAGTGCGTTCTTTTTGCTGCCTTCAGTTGGGAGGATATTCGATACCAGGATATAGGAAAGATTCGAAAAGTTATTTTCATCGCCCCACACAAAAACAGCCTGGTGCCTTGTACCATTAAATAGAACGGAGCACTTTTTCAATTCTTTTTCAGAAAAATAATACAAGTCTTTCCTTACATTCTTTTCTCCAAAATAGCTGACAAGGAATTCGTGGGAATCAAATTGCAGCAGGTCTTCTGCATAGACAACAGAGTCAGGTATTTTTTTTTCTCTTAGTTTAAAAGTATAGCGGGTAATACTATCCAGTATTTCCCTTTTTGCCTCGATTGCAATATTTGCTTTTTGAAAAAGCATTACAGAATCCTTGCTTATATCTTTAGTCTTATCATAAATAAAATGGGATTTTATGAGGCTTTGTTCACCATCCAGGTATTCAGGTAATGATGAAACGCGGAGAATAAAATATTTTGCGTCTGGCCGCTGGTATAAATCAATGCTTCGTTTTGGAACACTATCTTTTTTGTTGAATTTAGTTTTTGGAATAAAACTAGCCTGGATAGTGTCAATTCCCGGGTTATTGCTGTAGTTGACAAATCCATTCTTGTTCATAAAGTGACCAATGTTTTGCGACGGTAAAGTTGTTAAGGTAACCAGGTCACGAACAGTAAATGACTGGCTGGACGACATCATTGCGGCAAAATTTTGCACAATGAGTATAAGTAAAATTCTCTTCACCAGTTATTTTTGTTGGTTATAAATCGGCTGCTGCGGCTTTAAAAGGAAGGAGGGAAAATGATCAGGACCATGAAGAAATCTGGTTTGATCTGAACAGTTGCGCAAGGTAATACGTTTTTTCATAAATAGCAAGTATGGCTGAGATTATTCTATCGAAACAGGATGTTTATAATAAATTAGTGACAGGTAGTCGGCCCGGTACAAAAAAAGTTGCTATTAAGCGACCCGTATCAAACAAAAAACCTCCTTTAACGGGAGGTTTTTTGCGTAAGAGAAATTTAAATTGCTTAATCAATTTTGGAGCCAGAAAGATGCTGTTTTATTATCACCCTGGCATCTTGCTCATATCCATGTATAAAACATTCCAGCGGTGGCCGTCGGGATCAGCAAATGCGCAGCCATACATCCATCCCTGGGATTCAGCGGGCTGGCTAAAAACATTGCCGCCTGCATTGGCAGCTTTTTTTGCCATGTCGTCAACCTCCTCTTTGCTTTCTGCATCAATAGAAAATAAAACCTCGGTAACCTGGCTGGTGTCGGCAGTTTTGCTTTTTGTAAAGCCATTGAAAGTGGCTTCTTTAAAAAGCATCACATTGATATTTTTTGTACCAATTGTTATGCAGGCCGTGTCATTATCGTTGCTGAACCTTGGGTTGAACGAAAATCCAAGTTTGGTAAAAAATTCTTTGGATACATGAATGTCTTTTACAGGCAGGTTGATCCATAATTCTTTTGTCATGGTATACTTTTTATTTGAATTTATTATGTTTTTTTATTACAACAAACATACAAACATATAAATTTGTAAAAAGGTGCAATAGCGACAAATTTAAGGGAGATTACGACATTCTCTTATTGATAGAAAATTCCATCTTCCAATCCAAATCAAGGGAACAGGGATAATAAAATCATTGGAGCTCAACAGAATAGTTTGTCAATATCATAATGAGAATTAAGGCTTATTTATTTCACCCCATTTTTATCATCCCACCATCCCTTCATTTTCCTGATATAAATGATTTGCCCGGTATGATATGCATTGTGGGTGCCAATATGTGCGATGTTGGAATACCATGTTCTTAATTTTTTCTCATCAGCAGTTTTTATAGCATTTTCCCATGCTGTTAGTACACTATCCAATCTTTGTATGGCAGCGTTCCACGTCACTTCATTAACTGCTGTAAATGTTTCTTTATTATTTCCACTAAAAGCGTCCGGTTTTATGTCTTCAAATTTATCCAGCAATTGCTTATTCCAGAAAATAAGATGCGTGGTAAGTTGAGCGATAGAATGATTTTCGCTGCTGTCTTTCCAATTGGCCTGTTCGGCAGTAAGGCCCGCAACAGCAATGGATGGTGGCACAAACCAATCTTTTAGGTTATGCGTTGTTTGAAGCTGTTCTAATAAAATTGACTTAAGAGTAGGGATCGAATCATTTTTTTGAGCACATGAAGCATGCACAATGAAAGCAAAAAACAGGCTTAAATAATATTTCATACTTAGATTTTTAAAATAAGGAAATCCGCTGGCGGCGATACATTAAAATTAAAATAACAACCCGAAAGCTTTGCTATTTTTATATAAACGGTAACTTCTATTATAAGAATAATAATAACCAATATCGGAAACATCCTCAGCAGGATTGAAAAGGAACTTTCCGATAGTCCTGTAATGAAAAACTAAAAATGCCCGGTGGACTGCAACAGGTAAGAGCAGTTGATTGTAAGCCATCGCTAAAAAAGTATTTTTATGAGCTGATGGGCAACTGGCTGCTTGGAGTGCTATACTTCACAAGGGATAAATTAGTGACATTTTAAATTACTTAATTTCAAAATGTCCAGGTGCTGACTTTCAAAGTGAAAGTGGATAAACTCATTGGATTTTAAACCTTGGTAGAAAGTGACTTATTGAATAGTTATTACCTTATTAAATGATTGACTATTATATATTGTAATTATTTGGTAATATGGTAATAAGGTTGATCATTAATGAAGTTTATTCTACAAAAGTTTGCCGTAGGGATTTAATGTATAAAAGTGCCGGAAAATCAATTCACTTTTTTACCCCTTGCGCAGTATAAATCAATTTATCCAGTCAAATTTTTTATTAACTGCTGCCGGCGTATTTTCACACAATGCCCGCGACACATCCATATATCAGGCAATTATTAGCTGCTATTGCTATGGAAGAAAAAGAAGAAGTAAAGCGCTACAGCCTTGATCAGCAGCATACTTTAAGGTCAATGAAGGCAGAAGGGCTTGCACTGCATCCTATAATTGTTACCCGTAAAAATTTTGGCTATGCTGATTATCCCGAGATCAGTTTTCGACTGCCTTTCCCTGCCGATACGAACCAGTTCAGGGATGGCGCCGCCATAGAATGCTTTTGTGCAGGTGAAGAACCGGTGAAGGGGGTACTTATTAACCTGGATGGAAAAGTTGGGGAGTTCCGGTTATTTGCCCCCGATTTTCCTGACTGGATAGAAGAGGATAAAGTAGGGATCAAACTGGCTCCCGACCAGCGCACCACTATCATCATGAAAACGGTGTTGCATGGATTGGAAAACAACAAGGCACTGTACCCGCTGTTTGAGCAATTACATTCACGCATATTGGATCATAACGATAAGGGAGTAAACGAAGTTGAACTCACATTTATCAATCGACAATTGAATGAAAGCCAGCAGCAGGCCGTTGCAGCCATTCTTCAAAGCGGGACTATTACAATTGTGCATGGCCCGCCGGGAACAGGTAAGACCACCACGCTGGTAGAAGCGATTGTGCAATTGGTAAAAAAAAAGAATGAAAAGGTATTGGTTAGCGCCCCGAGCAATACTGCCGTGGATAATATTGCCAAAGGCCTTATCAGGAGCGGATTGCAGGTACTCAGGCTGGGAAATACCAGCAAGGTAGATGAAGAAATATTTTCGCATACGCCCGAGGGTAAGCTTGCTAATTCGAAACAGCAAAAGGAGATAAAGGAACTCAAAAAAAGAGCGGAAGAATTTCGCAGGATGGCTTTAAAATACAAGCGCAGTTTTGGAAAGGCGGAACGGGAGCAGCGTAATCTTTTATTTAAAGAAGTGAAGAATATCCGCGCCGAAATAAAAAAGCTCCAGGCGTACAACGAGGAAAAATTATATCGCGAAGCGTGCGTGATATTAGGAACTCCCATTGGCTTGTATGATGCTAAGATCAGGCATACCAGCTTTCAAACCCTGGTAATAGATGAAGCAGGGCAATGCATTGAGCCGCTTGCCTGGTGCATTTTTCCACTGGCTTCGAAATATGTGCTCGCGGGCGATCATCTGCAGTTGCCACCCACGGTGCTTAGTCGTGAAGCTGCTCTTATGGGTTTAAATAAATCCATTTTGGAAGTTTGTGTGGAAGCTGTCAGCAACACGTTTTTACTAAACACACAATACCGCATGCGTGAAGCAATCGCCGGATTTTCCGGTGATTTTTTTTACAAGGGTCTGCTGAAAACTGCAGCTCATCTTTCTAATGTTGGGGTACACATTAGTTTTATTGACACTGCGGGTTCAGGATATAACGAGGTGCGGGGAAGCAATGGCATGAGCTTACAAAATGAAGGGGAGTTGATGATCGTACAAAAACTTCTTGAAACCGAATTACCTGATCCCTCCATTACTGCATTTATTTCTCCTTATTCCGGGCAGGTAGCAGCAGCAAAAGATGTGCTGCCAAAACAAATGCGCATTAGCACCATCGATAGTTTCCAGGGACAGGAAAAAGAGGTCATCATTCTATCCCTCGTGCGCAGCAATGATGATGGTGGTATTGGTTTTTTAAAAGATTACCGCCGTATGAATGTGGCCATCACCCGTGCCAAAGAGCAGTTATTTATAATCGGCGACAGTGCTACCATAGGAGCCGATCCTTTTTACAACGCCTTTCTTGGTTACATTGAAAAATATGGAAGTTATAGAACGGTGTGGGAGTTTGAGATGTAGGAAGGAATAAGGTTATCTTTTAAAGGCGAATTTAATAACATCCCACGCTTTTGCCTTACCTGCGTCTAATTACAAGAGCTTGCTGATTTATTTATAAATTATCGCTGCTAATATCAGGAATACAATAGAACCAAAGAAAATGTAGGTAAACCAGGGATGTTTAAACCTGTTTTTTATTTCAGAATAGTTTTTAATTACTTTAGAATTAAACGGCAAGCCGTAGCTTTTCATACCACATTCCTGACATGTAATATTAACCTCCCTGGAAACCGGGAACAAGGGCAAATAATAAATGTGAAAATAAGAGCTCAAAACCATTATGTCTGCGAGAGTTTGTCCTTCACAGGCCTGGCAATAACACATTTGTTCATCAATTCCGACCGGAGTGTCTTTGGTTCCAAAAAAAATAATTCCCATATAAATTAAATGATTGCTATACTTTTATTTTCGAGAGTAGTTGTAGCTATAATCAAATTTATCTTTTAATGATTTGAACGATAAATTATAACATCATAAACATGCATCGGGATGTTTGCTTTGGCAATATCCAGGGCACTTACTACGTGTTGATTAAACATTTTATTACCGTCACAATCGCAACTGAGCATGACTGTAGTTTGCTTAAAATCAATTTTCCCGGACTCTCCTGGTTTTACCATAAATGCAAGCTCCGATTCATTACCATAAATATCAAAATCCAATTCATTAATTTTCAGCAGGTCTTTTATCGCCATGCCCGCACGAACACCATTTCGAAATTGCCACTCATTGTTCCCGGTAAGAGGGTTGTTCTTTTCAGCGCCTGCTGTAGGGAGTACATTGCTTACCAATATATATGAAAGGTGATTGAGATTATTTTCATCTCCCCAAACAAAAACAGCCTGGCGCCGGGTGCCGCTAAATAAAACAGAACAATTTTTTAATTCTTTTTCAGTAAAATAATACATATCTTTTTTTACATTCTGTGCGCCAAAAAAACTTACGAGGAATTCGTGAGAATCAAATTGCAGCAAGTCATCGGCGTAAACAACAGAGTCTGGTATTTTTTTCGCTTTTAATTTAAAAGTGTATTGCGGCAGGCCATCCTGTACTCCCGAAGTTGCCTGGATCGTAATGTTCTCTTTTTGAAAGACCATCGAAGGCTCCTTGCTTACATCTTTTTTGTCATCATAAAAAAAACCTGATTTTAATAACTTTCGCTGCCCATCCAGGTATTCATTCAATGATGAAGTGTGTAATGTAAAATATTTTAGATCATTCCTTAGATAAACATCAATACTTCTTTCCGGCATGATATTCATTTTGCCGGCTCTAATTTTTGCGTTGAAACTGGCTTCCATTGTATCACTGTCTAACTTTCTTTTATAAAGTACAAAGCCTTTCTTATTCATAAAGCGATCAATGTTTTTTGATGGCGAAGAAGCTAAAGTAACCAGGTCATCAACGGTAAATGTCTGGCAGTATGCTTTACCTGCCGCAAAATTTTGCAGAATGAGTATAAGTAATATACGTTTCATCAGTTAATTTGTTTTATCAAAAACTGGCTGTTTAAAAGAATTAGGTCGGCTGTTTAAAAGGGATGCGGGAAAGGTGGTAAGAATGGGATAGTAAGCTTATATATTAAAATAAAAGGTAATATTAATACTTTTTTTTCAATAATCCAATGTATGGATGAAATTGTTTTCAAAATTTTTATTACCCATAGCCGGCGGCAAGGAAGTATTTGCGATAAATTCAGGGATAAAATTTACCCCTATATATTGATTATACTATTGAAGGCGGTAAGTCAAAAATCCTGTACCTGCGCCTCACCAACAAGCTACTGGATAATGCATTTGAAGAAGGTTTTGAAAATATATTTGCATCCCGAAAAGCTGAAGCAGATGAATTTTATAATGCAATTCTCCCATCCGGGGCCACCCCTGAAATGAGAAATATACAGAGGCAGGCTCTTGCCGGTTTGTTTTGGAGTAAACAGTTCTGTCATTATGATGTGGAAAGATGGCTTACCACCAGTGACGGTATTACCCCGGCAAACCCTGGCAAGCTTACAGGAGCGTAATAATGAATGGAAGCATTTGAAAAACCAGGATATAATTCTAATGCCTGATAAATGGGAATATCCCTGAAACAAGAGGCCTTACCTGTGCGTGATCAAAACTTTCTGTGTTGTTAGCGTTCCATCATTTGCTATTTTCAAAACATAAGTTCCATTAGGGAAACCTTTAGTATTGATTTCTTCGGTATTGCCGGTCATTATTGACGATGTCAATTGCCTGCCCACTGCATCATATAATATTATCTGCGTTTTGCCGGCGCCGTTAGTTGTTGTAGTTACAGTAATATAATTATTTGCAGGGTTTGGAAAAATAACAAAACCCCCCGCTGTATTTTTATTGCGCAACAACACGATGTTGCTGTACACATAAGCGCCATCAATATCAATTTCTTTGACGCGATAATACAGGTTTCCGCCGGGGATATTGGTATGCAAAAAACGGTAGTTACCCTGGTTGGCGTTATTGATTTTTACGGTTCCTATACTGATCCAGATTTTTCCATCTGCACTATATTCTACTTCGAATTTGTCTGAATTAACTGTTGGCGTAGCCACTACCCATTGTACCATAGAAGAAGGTTTATCAACAAGCGATGCGCTAATGCTGATAAACCGCACCGGCAATGCGCCAAAGCTAAAAGGGGTGGGAACATTCTCCCCCGGTTCCCCGGCATTGCCATCATCATTTGGATCCACCACATCCTGCGGGCCATTGTTGGAAGAATCTGATACATTGATAAAGCTTAAAGTGCCGGCACTGCCAATAGTGGCGCTCCCAATAGCTGAATTCAGGTAAATTTTGTTAGGGCTAAGGTTAGTAACGCGGAAGCTTAAACGAAGTTTTAAAAAATAATCGGTATTGACAGAGATCTGGTTGGCAAGGTTTTGCCCGGCAATTAAAAGATCACTATCGTTACTGCCATTGTACTGAGGGTTTAATGACAATGCTGCTGCATTCCCGCCGGGCTCAAACGCCACAGTTATATTAGATGCATTTCCCGCACCAAAAACAGCGGCGAGGTTATCAGCAACATTAATATTATTGAGCGCAACGTTCCCTAAATTTTTTACATAAATCCCGTAGGTAAGATCTGCTGTGTTGTCGTTTATTTTTACCGCGTTTAGCAATTGCTTGGTAGCGCCCAGCGATGGAGTAATACTGGTATTGTCAATAGGCAGTTGTCCGTCCTGGAAATTGGTTGCACTATCCAAAACTTTGGTGCTGATATTATACCCATAATAATAACAGTTGCCGGAGAAGTCAGTGCCGGTAATTTCCAGTTTGCCGTTGAGGTAAGCAATGCCAAAGCAACTTTGGGGTAAGGTATCTAAAAAAGTTGCAGAAGCATTAGTGGTGGTGCTGCTGTAATTGGTAATTTCATACAGCCTCGAAGGAAAACTCCCGAGCGTGGCAAACATGCGGCCATTTGGCAAGATAGTAAAGTCGCCACTGGAAATAGTATTGGGAAAATTGCCGGCGGGAAACTGAACGAGCCGTGTGTTGATAATAGTACCGGTATTTACATCAAATTTATCCATATTACATTGCCCGGTGGTATCGTTATAGTTTGAAAATGACCAGAGGTCGCCGTTGTTGTCAAACTCAAAATTATTAGAGATATAGCTGTAAGCATGATCAGGTGTACTGTCTATCACAGGCGGGCAGGAAATATTTGCAGGCAGTCCTACGTCCAGCATCCATATTTTTGTATCCACGCCGCTTCTTATGTCGGCAACATATATTTTATTGTCTTTTGGATTGTAGGCGATGAATACTGCAAAGATATTGGGCAGTTGGCCTGCCAGGCTACAGGTAATTAATGGAGATGCTGAAACACCGAGCGGATCTTTAATAAAAGAAAAAGCAGGTTCGCCTGAACCTGTACAGGAATTTGTGCCAAAATTTACCAGCAGAGAATTTTGAGCAACTGATGATTGGCATATCGTAATGATGATGAGCAAAGCAACTAACTGACAGGTAAATTTTTTTATCATACTATCGATTTTTTGAATCATACCCAATAATTGTTTAGAAAAATTGCGGTCTTATCTGATGAAATGTTGGATAGTACAGGGTACTGTAATTTGAGGTTAGAAAATACAGTATTATGAGGACGCAAATATAATAATTACCTTTCACAATACATAAGAAAGCATCTGTTATTCGTCTTATAGAAGTTGCAGCGGGGTCATTGATCTGTCATAAGGCAGGCATATACAGCCTGCGATATTTACTTGACTGGCAAAGTTGACAACTTCGCTCAAAATTAATTTAGTTAAGAGCACATCTTAATAAACATTAAGTTTCGCACAAATGGAACGATCGTAACGAAGTAAATAAATCCATCCATCCTCATTATAAAAACGAACATTTATGTATCAAAATCGAACAAATATAAAACCACATATAAACATTACTACCTGATTACCATTTTAATAAGATATTGGCATTGCTGTTGTTCCACACAAATGCACCAGTTTAATTTTTAATTATGTATAAAAATTATTTTAAAAGCGCCCTTAGAAATTTATCCAGGCATAAGGGATATGCTGCTATTAATATTACCGGGCTTGTACTGGGCTTGTCTGCCTTTTGGTTAATAGCATTATACGTTGCTGATGAATTGAGTTACGACCGCTATAATACAAATGCAGATCGGATAGTGAGAGTTGTGCAGCATGCTTCATGGGATGGCGGAAATTTGAATATTGCGCTTTCTTCTGCTCCGTTTGCCCCGGCATTAAAGACGGCATATCCTGAAATTGAAGATGCTGTGCGCATTGACCCGGAAGGTGGCGGTATTATAACGTATAACGAGAAAAAAATAAAAGCAAACGATGTTATTTTTGCAGACAATAATCTTTTTAAAATATTTACGTACCGGTTTTTATTCGGGGATGCCTCAACTGCATTTAGTAAGCCTCAATCAATTGTATTAAATGAAAGCCTTGCTGAGAAATTATTTGGCGCAGCTGATAATGCAATTAATCGAATTATTTATTTTGACAATCATGATGGGAATATTGTGACAGGGGTTATCGCGGATATACCGGGAAATTCGCATTTGCATTTTAGCGCTGTGCGCCAGCTACCTGCTAATTATACTGAAGGCTGGCAAAATTCTCATCTCTATACTTACCTGTTACTTAAAAGTTCCACAAACTATAAAGAACTCGAAAAGAAACTACCACAGTTTGCTGCAAAAACAATTCAAAAGGATATGGGTGTAAAAGATTACCGGATGGAACTACAGCCACTTACCTCTATTCATTTACATTCCAATCTCGATTATGAAATAAGCCCTAACAGCAGTATCAGCAGGGTATATATTTTTATAGCCATTGGATTGCTTATTCTCATTATTGCTATCATTAATTATATGAACTTATCTACTTCCAGGTCTTCTTCAAGAGTACGTGAAGTAGGTGTGCGCAAGGCAATTGGCTCAGGCAGGGGACATCTTGCAGGTATGTTTATTACAGAAGCTGTTTTGGTTACCATAATTGCTGCAGTTATAGCGGTATTTATTGTAAACATCACAATTCCTCTATTTAACGGGCTTAGCGGGAAACAATTATCCATCTGGCGTTTTGGTGTTTTAAATACTTTAATTTTATTAACCGGGTTCTCATTACTGACCGGTATTATCAGTGGTATTTATCCGTCTATATTTCTTTCCCGTTTTAAAACAATTCCTGCGCTTAAAGGACAATTGGGAAATATGACGGGCAACATAGCGTTTCGGAAATCGTTGGTGATTTTCCAGTTTGTAATTACGGTAGTAATGATCATTGGCTCTGTTACAATTTACCGGCAATTGCAATATTCTTTGCATGCGGATCTGGGATTTAATAAAGACCAGGTACTCACCTTTCATATTAATAATAGAAATGTAAGGGGCCAGATACCTGCATTAAAGGCACAATTATTACAAAGCCCTTTGATAAAGGGTGTTGCCGCAGCAGGTAACCCGATAGGCAATAATGATTTGGGGAGTTATGGGTACAGGTTTGAAAGAAATGACGGATCGATTTCAGATAATTCAAAAAAGGTACAGGAAATAATGGTCGATGCAGATTACCTCAAAACGATGGAAATAAAATTATTAAACGGAAGAAACTTTTCTGATGCAATACCCGCAGATCAATTCGGTTCCGTTTTGGTTAATGAAACCATGGTAAAAGAATCAGGATGGAAAGAACCCGTTGGTATGCAATTGCTGAAGGTAAATAATGATGGAAAATCAGCATCAGCAAAGGTAATAGGCGTGGTAAAAGATTTTCATACCTATTCATTGCAACATAAAGTTGAACCATTGGTAATGATAATGCCGCCCAATACCAAAGAGCAGGATAATCTGTATGTAAAAATCGCTAAGGGGAAAATAACGGATGGGCTTGCTTACCTCAATAAAGTTTATGCGCAGTTTGACAAAACTGATCCTGTGGAATATAATTTTCTTGATCAGAATTTTGCAAAGCAATATGAATCTGAAGTTAAGCAGGGGCGAATAGCATTTATCTTTTCTATACTGGCAATATTAATTGCATGCCTCGGGCTGTTTGGCCTTGCGACATTTACAGCCCAACAGCGCACCAAAGAGATAGGCATACGTAAAGTATTGGGTGCAAGTGTTACAAACATAGTGCAGATGCTTTCTGCGGATTTTATAAAGCTGGTGTTAATAGCGACCATGATTGCAATTCCTATTGGCTGGATAACAATGAACAACTGGTTGCAGGATTTTGCATACCGGATAAATATGGATTGGTGGATTTTCGCAGTAGCTGGTATATCTGCTTTACTCATTGCATTAATAACAGTTAGTTTCCAGGCAATAAAAGCAGCAGTGGCAAATCCTGTTGAGTCTTTACGAACGGAGTGAAGAAGAAGTCAAAGCCTCACCCCAACCCCTCTCCTAAAGGCGAGGGAACTATTTTACCAAAGGCTTGAATTCCTAATAAAGTCTTCTTACTTCTTAAGAAACGGGCGGAAGTTACCTTCAACCTTGAACCTTGAACTCAATTATTCTACCTGATGTCTTTATTATTCACCTTTTGTTGCGTGGAAGGATTCATTTGATAAGTAAATATTTCTCCACTTTTAAGAACTTCTACGATGCGGTATCCATTGTAAGCTGTACCCCAGTTACCGGCTATATGAGAATCAAAAAAATAATATTTTCCTTTGTTCTCTTTTACATCGTCCTGGTCATGATCGTGGCCATGAAATATAGCTTTCAGGTTTTGCTGGTTGTTAAATAACTTAACTATGTCAGGGCATGGGAGGCCATTTTTGGTCCAATTGAAAGGAGTTATATGCATGAAAACAAATAACTGTTTTTTAGAAGCATACTTTTCTAACTGTATTGTGGTCCAGTTAACATCAGGACAAATATAATTTCCTTTATCATCAGCCGTATTCAGCACCAGGAAGGCAACCTCTTTGTGTTCAAATGAAAAATGCCAGGGTAAATTCCATACACTTTTCCAGTTGGCTTCACTCGTTTGATCGTGATTGCCATGCGAAACATAATAAGGCATTTTTAATTGATCCCATTTGGTTTTAACAACCGGCAGGAATGAAACGTCATTATGAAAAAGATCTCCGTTGATTACAGTAAAATCAATACCCCTTTTTTTCTTTTCCGCATTGATCCATTGAATCATTTGATCATGTTGCAATTCATATTGCGTGCTATCCTGCCCATAATGTCCATCTGAAGCGATTGCAAAACGAAGTAATATTTTATCAGTCGGCGAAAGACTAAAATCATCCCTGTTAAAAGGTTGAAGAACGTTGGCAGCACTTATAATAACAGCGCTGTTAATGCTTAACTTTAAAAACTTTCGGCGTGATACCTGCATTGCTTAATAATTTATGTAAAGGTTACATCGCATGTCAGAAAACAAACAGTCGTCTAAATGATGGGCTTCAATTTTTAGAATCAATTGCGAAAATACTCCGCAATTTTAATTGTGTCGCCTGTTTACATTAAAATAATTAGCAGGGGCATAGTTATCCAAAACCAGGTCCTCAATTTATCACGGGCTTTGTGTAGTTATTCACAAAGATGCGCCGGAATAGCCCTAACAAGTACACGAACATTATTTTTAAGTTATTATACAATTTAATAATTGCTAATAAAACAAAAAATTTGTTAGTTTCGACAAAAAATTTATAATATGACAACACAGGAAATTGCAAAACGTTTGGTTGAACTCTGCCAGAAAGGCGATTTTGAAGCAGCGCTAACAGAATTATTTTCTGAAGATGCTGTGAGTATTGAACCTCATTCTACGCCAGCTTTTGAAAAGGAAACTAAAGGCATCAAGGCAATTAAAGAAAAGGGAGAAAAATGGAATGCGATGGTACAGGAAGTGCACGGCATTACCGTTTCTGATCCATTAGTTGCCACCAATTCATTTTGTTGTACCATGAGGCTGAATGTTACTATGAAAGAAGGTGGGGCGATGGATATGACAGAACTTTGTGTCTACGAAACAAAGGATGGAAAAATTCTTTCAGAACAATTCTTTATGTAAGTTCGGGACTTCAAAGTTCAAAGTTGAAGGTTTAAGGTTGGGAGTTCGCACAACCTTAAACTTTGAACTTTCAACCCTGAACCGTTTTTGAAACTATTTAAATTAATATAAATTATGGTGACAGAAATTGGTATCAAACAGGAAAACCTTGCTGAGGTGGCTCATTCGCTAAATGTTTTATTAGCTGATGAACATGTACTTTATATCAAAACCCGAAATGCCCACTGGAACGTGGAAGGGCCCGATTTTCACTCGCAGCATTTATTTTTTGAATCTCAATATGGGAAGGTGGAAGAGATCATCGATGACATCGCAGAACGCATCCGCACACTGGGGCATTATGCTGATGCAACCCTCGACAGCTTTTTAAAATTAACACACCTTTCGGAGCAGGGAAGGGAAAAGAATGACAGTGGTGGCTTTATGAAAGAATTATTGGAAGATCACGAAGCAATTATCATATACCTGCGTGAAAATATTAACCGGTATGCCAATGATTTGCATGACCAGGGCACGAGCGATTTTATTACAGGGCTTGCGGAAGTGCACGAGAAAATGGCATGGATGCTAAGAGCGCATTTGAAATAATATATATTGAAATGCAGGCCTGTTTTAATTTTTACCATTAAATAAATTCGGAGAATATTATGTTAGCCATAGGTACACAAGGGCCTGATTTTGAATTGAATTCCACTCCCGATCAGAAATTAAAATTAAGTGAACTCCGCGGAAAAAGAGTTATCCTGGCTTTCTATCCGGCAGACTGGAGCCCGGTATGTGGTGATCAGATGACTCTTTATAATGCAACATTGAAATTTTTCAGTAAGCACAATGCCCAGCTGGTAGGTATTTCAGTCGATAGCAAATGGTGCCATTTGGCCTATAGCCAAAACAATAAGTTTCATTTTCCATTATTAGCCGACTTTGAGCCAAAAGGTATGGTGGCGAGGTTATATGGAGTGTATGATGAAAAAGAAGGAGAATGCCAGAGGGCATTATTTGTGTTGGATGAAAAGGGCATTATCCGCTGGAATTATTTATCTCCTGTAGGTTTAAACCCGGGGGCCGACGGAATACTTGATGCGCTGGAGGAATTAGATAACTTGTAAATTATAAATATGGCAAGCCGGCTAAAACCTGCTGTAAGCAGCAAAGACCATATACTGGGTAATAAAAATGCTCCGCTGGAACTCGTTGAATATGGTGATTACCAATGTCCGCATTGCGGGCGGGCTTATCCAATAATAAAGGAGGTGCAGGAAGCAATCGGGGACAGCCTGAAATTTGTTTTCCGGAATTTTCCATTATCCGATCCGCATCCTGATGCTTTTAACGCAGCAGTTGCAGCAGAGGCGGCTGCATTACAACATAGATTTTGGGAAATGCATGATATTATTTATGAGAACCAGGAACAATTGGATTGGAGAAGCTTGCTCGGTTATGCAAAAAAGATCGGGCTTGATTTAGCCGCTTTTAAAACTGATATTGAAAAAGATAGTGTTATAGGTAAAGTAGAGTATGACTTTGAAAGTGGCATCAGGAGCGGCGTAAATGGCACACCATCTTTTTTTATCAATGGGGAAAAATACGAAGGGGGCTGGGGAGCGTATGACCTTACAGCATATTTAAGGAGCTTGTTAGTATCATTTAGAGTTTAGTGGGTTTAGAAAGTTTAGAGGGTTTAGACACATCGTACATCAAAACATCACACATCGTACATCCTACACGGATAATCTCTTAGATTTATAAATTTAGAGTTTAGAGGGTTTAGAGGTTTAGAAAGTTTAGAAGTCCTACATCAGAGATCGTACATCGTACATCGCACACCATCTCACTGCTTAGCTTCAAATAACGTCCATGGGTAAGCGATCATGTTAGACAGGTATTTCGCCTGCCATGCATATTCAGGATGAAGTTTATAAAAGGGAGCGCCAATAAAATCCTGCCCGCATGGATGGCCCATGTGTCCAGAATTTCATATCCTTTGCAAGATCGGCTGTAGTTACTTTCCCCTGTACGGCACCCATTGGATAAAAAGCGGGTTCATCCCATTCGGCACAGCCATTTTTATCCTCATCAATATGCCCGCAGATAACGCACTTGTTATTGGCTTTGATATTGTGGTATGCATCATAATGATCTGCTTCGATTTCCTTCCCCGTTTCAATATCAATTTTCCCTTTAATTCGTTGACGAGTTTTTCCATCCGAACTTTTCGCGCATTGGGCGAAGTAGTTTTGTCTTCAACTTTAAATGTTGTTTCATCGGCTATCAATTTCGGATCGCTGGGGAAGTTGGAGCCTATGATTGCTGTATCTTTTGATCGCCACACATGATAATCTTTTAAGCCCAGTTCCAGTTTGGCAACTTCATTTGTTTTGGTATCACCTATCAGCCAATCGTTGGCATAACCACCATTATTGCCGGCAGTAAATATTTTTATTACATCATCAATACTGTTGGCATACTGGGCCGATTTTCTTGCCCGGTCAAACTCGGGAATGCCGGCGGTATCAAATCCCTTGAACTGTGTAATGGTTGTTTCGGTGATGAGAATTCCGTTAGATGTGATCACAAAATCATCACCACTGTGAATGAAGCCCGGCATACAATCCATTAACATGTGATTGCCTTTTTCAGGAACAATATCTGCAATTACATTCCAGTGATGGCCTACTATATAAGATGTCCAGTTATTATGGCCAATAACTATTTTTCCATCTTTTGTATAACTACCTGTTGCAATAAAAGCGCTGCAATTTCCGGGTGCTTTATTATTGCCGCTTCCTGCTTTTTCTTTATCCATTAACTGGGGAACATAATAATAAGCAAGCTCTTCCATTGCATTTTGCGCCGTTATATCAAGACTATCATAATTTTTCTGTTTGGCATGAAGCCCCTCTGCGATACCATTTATTTCAGCTTTATATTCAGGGTCTAATTTATCCCATAAAAAATTCCGGGCACACCGGCGATAAAATTGCCAGTCTTTTTTTGTTTCATGTACCAGTTTCAGATATAGTGCCCGTGAGAATAGCTGGCATGAACCATGCAATTAATAATGTACTCAAAAACAAAACTTCTAAAAATTATCTTGCAGATATTGTATGGAAATAAAACTTTTTATTACTTTTAGCTCATCCAATCTTTTAAAACCTCATTAAGCCTTCCCTAAAAGAGTTTTTGCAAACAACCGTAGCTGGTTATTTATCAATACAATTTTTAATGCCGGTAAGCCGAAAACGGAATAAAGAGTAGGCGCAAAACTAACATCACAAAATGAGTGGCTTTCCCATTCTTGACCTGGTCGTAGGAATAATATTCGTTTATTTCCTGCTAAGTATTATAAGTAGTTCAGCCGTAGAAATGATCCTGACCGGACTAAAGGCAAGGTCAAGATTGCTTGAAGAATGGTTATTTAAAATCTTCGACAAGCCTGTTACACAACCGGATGGAACGAAACTTAGCTTAGGACAGGCAATCATGGATCATTGTTCGGTAACTGCGTTATCCGACAGCCATAAATCTACCTCATACATTGATGCAAAAAATTTCACGTCCGCATTGCTTGAAAAAATTACATTTGATCCCGCAGATCCTACCAGCGTTGCGAAAGATATTAATGAATTTATTGACGCGCTGGATAAAACTACTTTGCTCTCAACAGAATTCAAAAGAGTATTACTTATTTATGCCAATGAAGCAAAGGATACTTACAAAGCGCTCAGCGAAAAAACTGTTAGTGAGATAGAGTTGTTCAGGGGAAAAGTTGAGAATTGGTTTGATTCTTCGATGGACCGGATTACAGGAACATTGAAAAAAAGATTTTCCCGCCCCGCTACTCTTTTTGTAGCCATTATTGTAACCGTTTTTCTAAATGCTGATAGTATTGCCCTGGTTAAATATTTATATAGTAATCCCGGGGCGCGGGCAAAAATTGCTATGGATGCTTACAATGCAACAAAAGATACTGCTTTAATAATGCAGATCCAGCAGATGAAGACAAATGACAATGCTTCATCAAAAGATACAGTGAGCCCGGAAGAAATTAAAAATACCATGATTAAAAAGATAACAGAGATTGATAGGGCCAAACAGGGAATGAGCGATATAATGCCCCTCACATGGAAAGCGGGCGAATTAAGAAATGAAAATGGGAAATTCTCACTCCGGCTGCTTTTTTCAAAAATTACAGGGTTGCTTGCAACCATTCTTGCAATTATGATGGGCGCCCCGTTTTGGTTTGATTTGCTGAATAAGATATCGAACCTGCGAAGTGCCGGCACAAAGCCGCTCTTATCGTCAAGTGAGGAAGATAAAAAGAAAAATAATTAAAGGACAAACGGTCAATTATCCTTAAAAAATAGTAAGTACCGGGAAGCCGAAAACGGTATATAGAGTAGGCAGAAAAATATTTTATATGTTTAATAAGCGGAGAAATTATTTAGCGGTAAATTTAATACTGCTTGTGTCTTTTACATCCTGTGTAAACCTGCAGCATGTTAATAAATTTGCCACAACTTCGGTTGAAGCATTAGCGCGCCAGGATGATATTGGATATTCATTTACTCAACATTGTCTGGATTTTGAATGTAAAAAGGATATATATCATATTCCGGATGTTACAAAAGATTTTGGAAAAGCAGCTCCCTGCAATTGTGATACTTTTAAAAAGGCAGATGATGCATTGGATTTATTCAATAGCGTCCTCACTGCTTATTTGACCGGGTTGGCTAATTTATCTGATAGCAAAGCCGTAAACTATAATTTTGATAATTTAATAAAGGCAGTTGATGTTGATGAAATTGCGGGTCAACTGAAAATTACAAAACCTGAAATGACCTCGTTAGGTAATCTTGCCACTATTATTAGTAACGATTTAATGAATTTATATCGAAAAAGAAAATTAAAAGAGATTATTAAAAAATCTAACACGGATTTTGGTATTGTCATTTCTGCTTACAGAAAATGTGTGAATGATTTCTTCAAAAATGTGCTCCTGGATAATGACCTTAATATCACATTGCCCAATTTATATAGTACCTATTTTATAACTAATGCAGCCTTACTATCGCCCCTTGAAAAGGCAAGGATATATGAAGAATATCTGGCGAGGAGAGCAACATTCGAAACATATAAAGCGCTTACAGCAAGATTGGTTTTTGCATTGGATGAAATTAAAGATGGGCATAATAAATTAAATGAAGAGTCAGATCACCTCACAAGAAACGATCTTAAACAACTTATCAATGAATATTCAACTGACATACGTGCCGCTTTAGGTGAATTTAGAAAGTTGAAAAAATCTAATCAAAATTAAAACTTTGTTTATGTCAGTCTTAACATCAGATCAATTGGGCCAATTAGCCAAAGATTATCAAAAAATAGCATCAGAATTATTGAAATTTAAATTAGAAAATGCAAATAATATGTCAATTACAGAGTTCCAGGACCTGGGCAGCCGGATCACTTTAATTGTTCACAATTCTAATATACTTGCCGCTATGGCAACTTATCAAACAGCAGAGGATATCAGTGATTCTTTGAATACTTTAACTGACTCTGCCGATAAAATAGACGCGACTTTAAAGAAAATTCAAAAAGTGCAGGATATAATCGATATCGCAGCGATGGCAATAAATGTCGGAACCAATATTTTGTCCGGAAATCTTAAAGGAACGGTACAAAGTATTGGCGAGTTTGCGAAAAAGATAGGGGTAGCTGTTAAAATATGATGATAAGTTTTCGTGCTGCCGGTTTTGCAGTTTGTATTGCCAGGAATTAAAGAGGTAAGAAAAACAAAAGGCTCATAAAAATTATCCCGCGTAATTGAGGTGGCTACGTATCACCCGGTAAAGGAAAATACATTATTTCCCCGAATGGGTATTAATACATTCAATTTTTTTTTATTGGCCATTCGAAAAGGTTTATTTTAAAAATAATATTATGAATGAAAATGCTGAAAGAATTATCAATGCCTGTAACAACAACTTTGAAGCAAATAAAGGAGAGTGTAACAGGTTTGCGATAGCCGTTGCAAAGGAATTTAATATAGTATTATCTGGTATAGCCGATAATATTGTTGATGAAATACAAACGGATGAATGGATAAAATTAAACGATGGTATTGATGCAAAAAATAAAGCTGATAAAGGTTTTTTTGTAATTGGCGGCCTAAAGGCCGCAGATGAAATTCCACCAGCTGTGCACGGACATATAGTGGTTGTACTCAGTGGTGACCTGGCCCACGATAAATATCCAACAGCCATGTGGGGAAGCCTGGGTGGTCCATTACCCTCGCCGGGGAAAAATACCATAAATTTTTCGTGGAATAAGACAAGCAGGGACAAGGTTATCTATGCGGCACGGCAGATTTAAAAAAAGTGTAGAGTATGTGAGAGCCATATTTGCAATATATCTTATTGCGATATTTAAAATTACAGATGATTACAATGCCCTGAACTATTTAAACTTGCTATGGGACTACCGGTACATGGCCCGGGAAAGACAACCTGCATCTTCCGGAGCCTGAAAATTGTTTTCTCAAAAAGGGCTTAAGGCTGAACACCCTCACAAAACAGGAAGCACCCGGTAAGCCGAAAACGGGAGATAGAGTAGGCATAAAAATAAAATAAGATGGCTGAGAAATTAATTCCTTTCAAAGATGTCATCAAATCACTGATGTTAATTGGAGACAGTTTTTTTACTATGGCGGACCGGGCGGAACAGGCTGTTAATTTTTTAATGCAAAGTATTTTAATGGGTTACCACCTGGCAGTTGTGTGCAGATGATGATCTGGTCAATTGCTATTCCCGGAAAAAAATACAATAATTTTTTCCAGTCCAAATCAATATGCGGAAAGTATCCATGCAGCCGGTAAGATCAAAAAAATATAAGCCGATAAAAGAAAATGTGGCGCATAGAGATTTGAAATAGGCATTTAGCGGTTGTGTTTGGTAAAAGTTTTAGGGATGTATAAATTCATAGATATTAAAATTTAAATGTTAGAGGATGTAATTAACCGGCAGGTAAATCACATAATCATTCCATCCTCAAATTAATTGTTTTCAGTTTAAACATTTGTTATCTTGGTAAAATATTTGATAAAAAAAGTCTTCCCTTTTTTATCAAACAATGCAAACAGTAACTTTTGAAGACTGTACTTTTCGATGACAATGACGTAACACAGCAGTCCCGCGAACGGAGGCAATATTTTCGAATCAGTAACACCATTATTTAAAAAATAAACCGTACTCTATGCCTGTCAAGCAACTTACACCAGAACAGCAAAAAGCCTACACAAACCTGCAGGTACCTTTGGATAACCGGATTATCATAAGCCTTGACGGAGGCGGTATGCGTGGTATATTGACCCTCCAGCTATTAAAAAAAATGGAAGAGGTTGCGGGTATCCCATGTTACCAGTTTTGCGACATGGTAGCAGGTACTTCCACGGGTGCTATCGTGGCCGGGATGATGGCCTTTGGTAAAACAGCCACGGAGATAGAAGGACTTTACGTGCAGTTTGTAACAAAAGTGTTTTTAAAAGATAGTTTGCTCGCCAACCGTTTTCTCAACCCCCCGGCCTATGATAAAAAAAACTACCGGGCGGCACTGAAACAGCTTTTGGGCGATATTACTTTAGAACAGGCGCATACAAAAACAGGACTGGATATATTGATAACAGCAAAAGATGTTACCGATAATGAAGAAACTTTTTTTACATGTTTTGAAAAAGACGGACAAATAAACGGCACTTATAAAACTGCTTTGCTGCGCACAGTAATGGAAGCTACTATGAGTGCGCCTACCTATTTTCATTCTCTCGAAAGGTTCATAGATGGTGGTACAACAACTTTTAATAATCCTTCTACAGCAGCTTTACTCGAAGCTGTACGTTACAGTGGCAGGGGAAAATATTCAGTAGACAAACTTACATTGTTCAGCATGGGTACAGGCACTATTGTACAATCAGTTCCACCTGAGCAGGCGTTCAACCCTAAAGGACTGGATGTTTATTTTTGGCTCAATTATGTTATGGACGAATCGAGCCAGGATGCAAGCAGTATGCAGATTGACATGTTTCGCAGCGGTGTCGTTAACACAGATTACAGGCGTTTCCAGATGTCGCTGGACAGGGATGCCTTGCAGTCATTACCCGATAAAGATATTTCAACCTTGCACGTTGGGAATGCAGCATGGCTACGCGACCTTACCAATGAGGACCTTAATAAAATAACTATGGATGATGTAAGTAAGTTTGGGTTGATGAAAGTAATAGGCGAAGCCATGACAGATTATATCATGCAAAAAAATAAATTCACCCGTGATCTTAACGATACACCAAGCCGCAGAGACGAATTAATAACGGCATATAACAATGTTTCACGTATACAGGCCCTGGTAAGTGACCCTAAATGGATCGACAAATATCCTTCATAAGATTTTATTTTGTGGCAGGACATGGACTATGCAGATGATGTTTTTTGATAAATCGTACCCCTGATTTGTATGAAAACTTTTTAATTTTCCTTGTTTTATTGCTGGTGGCCTGTAGCCAGGTTTCAGAAAATAATATTGCTCCTCCTTCGGCTCCGGAAGATTCAAAAACACAAAAAGTTGACCCGGAAGGAGGCCTGGAATTGTTTCCATTTGTTTACCTGTTCGCTACGACACAAGATTTACCTGGATACATTATTCAGGCTGCGGCAAACCTTGTGAAAGAAGAAAATACAGGTTTCAGCTAAAAATATTACTGGTCTATCCTGAAACGGGGTTGTTTATAAAGCATTAAATAATTTCGTTGAACAATTAACTATTGTTCATAATCCTTACATACCGGGTCGAAGACAGCGATAAAACAGATTACCAAAGTTTTATCGCTTTATTTCACGATCACGAAAAATTTGAGTTAACCCATGACCCTGCTTTCCGAAATATAAAATGGGAAACTATTGAAAAAATTGGCAACCGTTATTTATTTTTCGATCATCGTAATTGATATGTACGCTACTGCCAAGGCATAGAATTCAAAGAGATTATTATCGGCCACAACATTAAAAAGAGGCACTATTGATTTTAATTTTGACTTGTTCAGCAAACAAAAAGATTCGCTGCCGATAAAGCAAGATATTTACTAAGAAGCGGTTTAAAAATGATTTGTAAGATTTCGTATAAGTATAAAAGTGGCCGGTGCTGCCCAGAGGCCACGGGGGCACGCCGCGATTGGTGTCATCAACCTGCCTACCGGACAGGCAGGCCGCAATATGGTAAACGAAAATTTCATTTTTTAACAGCTTCTAAAAACCATTCGTATTGAAAGCGATAATAAATAACGTTACCCCAGCCATAATAAATAAAGTAAATAATTAAATGATAAAACCAACTCACATTTTTAGCTTCCACTGCTTTTCGATCTGCCTTTTATTTCCAGGTTATGAAATAAAACGCTTTAATAAAAATTATAATTAATTCAGTTAAAAACTTAATAGATTAAGTAAATTGGATAAAGATGTGCCTGTTGGCTACCGGGTATCTTAATAACAAAACAGTTCATAGAATTTAATTATCAAACACAATAAAAATAAATTCTTATGGGAGTTATCATGCAATCTTTCTATTGGGACTGCCCTAAACTGGAAGACAAAGAATTTCAATGGTGGACTTTCGTCCGGGAAAAAATAAAAACTTTAAGCCAAACCGGCTTTACGGCTCTCTGGCTTCCACCAGCCTGTAAGGCAGCCAATTTGGGAGGCATGTCTATGGGCTATGATCCATACGACTATTATGACCTGGGAGACATTGACCAGAAAGGTTCTGTTCCAACATGGTTTGGCTCAAAAAGTCAACTGTTACAACTTATAAGTGAGGCTCACTCGAATGGCATGCAGGTCTATGCCGACCTGGTACTCAACCATACCAATGGAGCAGATGAAGAGGAAAGAAACGAATTTGACGGGCAAACACGATGGACGAAATACAATCCGGGGAGCAAGAGATTTGCCCGCGACTGGAAATGCTATCATCCTTCTTATTTTGAAAGGTGGGATGATGAGAATTTTGACAACATGCCCGATCTCTGCCATCGAAATCCTTATGTATATTCAGAGCTTACAGAAAATGCACGCTGGCTTATTGAGGAGATTGGTTTTGATGGTTTGCGGTATGATTTTGTGAAAGGTTATGGCGCCTGGATCATTACTGCCATCCTCGAACGGATATATGAAAAAAATGGAAAGACTAATTTTTCTCCATTTGGGGTAGGGGAGTATTGGGATTCGGATACATCAATTACCGAATGGCTCAGGAAAACCAATGCTTTTACTGATAACCCCGTAACGGCATTTGATTTCCCTCTCCGCGGCAGGTTGAAAGACCTCTGTGATAGGTACGGTTTCAGCCTCACAACTCTTACACAAAATGGAACTCTTGTTACAGATGGCCTTGCCGGTTGGTCGGTAACTTTTGTAGAGAACCATGATATAGTTCGTACAGATGCTATTGTAAATGATAAAATGCTGGCCTATGCCTACATACTTACCCACGAAGGCTACCCATGTGTGTTCTGGCAGGATTATTATAATTGGGATCTTGCGCAGGAAGGTAACAACAGCGGTATTGCTGCTTTGGTAAAAGTGCATGAACAATATGCGGGCGGCGCTACTGATATTCTTTATTGCGATGATGATCTCTATATCATCCAGCGCAGGGGGAGCGGTGGGCAGAAAGGGCTGGTATTCGTATTGAATAACTCCGCAAGATGGAATGGCCGCCTCGTCAATACCCAGTGGGCAGACACACGGTTTATTCCACTGGCCTGGAGGGGAAAAGATAATACAGATACACCGGAAGAAAGTGTAACTGACGGTATCGGCGCTTCGGAATTTTGGGCACCTCCACGAGGGTATGCAGTGTATACGCCTGTAATATGATTGGTATGAAAATTGAAAATTATTACAGGGGCTATTGATCAGTAGTTAACCCAAAAAACTTTCAGATCAATATCTCTTAAGTTTCAATGGCTGTTGTTACAAGGCCGGCTATGTTGCCATGTTTGGCAAACCCGGCGATGTAGCAGCGGATCTCAACTTGTCCTACACGAAACACTTTTACCTCATGCAACCGTTTCTTTAGTAATGCTTCGAGCTTTCGAAATCGCTTAGACTCTGCTATTACCTTCGGATCGTTTGTATCGGTTCCGTAAAAGCCAGCGATGTCTTCGATAGAAGGGAAAAATCCGTCGAGTGTTCTTTCTTCGATCAATTGGTCAACCGGCAATTTGTATTGATCAATCAATTCTTCCGAAATTCCTATGGCAACGAGGAAGCCTAAGCCTGTGAGTTTAACAACGCCTGTATCCCCACGCGTATCGTGTTGGCTTAATGAGAAAAACTTATAAGGAAAATCACTTTCACTTGTATTTAAAAGCCCCGCTGCAGCTGTTTCCAATTCCTCACAGAGTTCGGGGAGATATCTTATCATAGTTTTTGACGTAGTGATCTTTGAGACAGCTTTTTTGGCCGCACTTCTGCCTGGTTTCCCGACGCTTGGGATACTTTTTTTTGCTTTTGCCATAACACCTTATTTTAGAATTTGATGGCCGAAATTAATAAACGAATTCGAAAAAAAAAGCACCGTTTACCCATCGGTTTTCCAAACATAAACCATCTGTATTATGGGTACACACCCTACATCAAATAAATATTGGATGACCGCCTTTATTTTATGGTAAACGAAAATTTCATTTTTAAACATCTTCAAAGGGGTTTGGTGATCCTGATATGCTGCATTTTTATAATAATATCAGCCTCTTCGGGCTTTCTCAATGTTCCTTTTCTGATTATCCTTATTGATCCTCACTTTTATAACAATTTTAAAGAGTGGAAAGTATCGGGAGCCAAATGAGTAATTTATTATTGAGGAAATAAAGTTTATAAAAAATTCCGATCGAAATCTTATTTTTTTTTGGCGTTTCAGGATATTATTTAACCGGGAATAAAGTAGCTATGTGATGATGTAAAATTCTTACATTTATATACGCAACAGTAAATAGTATGAATTGGTTCTATTTCATCACATCAGTCCTGGCTGTTTGGCGCCTTACGCATTTATTGGGCAAAGAAGACGGTCCGTTTGATATAATTTATCTCATACGGAAAAAGGCGGGTACCGGTTTCTTCGCAAAACTGCTCGACTGCTTTTATTGCCTTAGCATTTGGATTGCATTACCATTTGGAATCTGGCTGGGGCCAACCTGGTTAGAGAAAATATTGTTGTGGCTGGCCTTATCCGGGGCTGCCTGTTTATTGGAGCAGGGTACAACAAAAAATAATTTTCCCGGTAAAACGGAGTATCATGAAGATTAGCATAATGAGGTATTGAAAAATTTTATAAGTTCGCTGAGAAATTAATAATGAACAATTATACAGGTAACAAATAAAACAACAAACGCGAAACAAAAAATAATTATTACGCTACACATCGAACAATAAACTTTAAACTGAAAACTTTAATATCTATGTGCAACTGCGGAAAAAAAAGAACAGAATATTCACAACAAACTCATGCAGGTAGTGTAAATACACAAAAAGGAACCGCTGTACAAAACCCTCCCGGCTATGCCAGGTTTGAATACACCGGTAAAACGGCATTAACAATTACCGGTAATATTACTGGTATGCGATATCGCTTTAATTACCCCGGCAATACGCAAAATATTGATCATCGTGATATGCCGGGTATGACTGCTATCCCGGTATTGAAGAAAGTGCAGTGATCCGCAGCTGCGGGATGAAAAGTAAACATGTCAATGCAATACCTGCTTTAATTTATATGCCTGTTTCCTGGCAGACGTGATATCAATGTGAGCTTGTTAATCAATCAATCTGATATCCCTGGTAATATCCTGGTGTAATAGTCTCATGCGATAGGCGTTCATCGCAGTAATTCCTAATTTTTTCACCAGCCTGTAGTTAACGACTGCGCCTACGGGTGCACCAATAACCGGCACGAGTTGAGCCATCTTTGCAAGGTCAATATAATCCCTGTATTCCTGTTGAAAATTGCGCCAGTCAAATTGATGTATATCTTCCGGGAGTTCTTTACTTTTTTTATCCCAATCCACCATTTCGAGATAAATTTTTTTCCGGTACTGATGGCTCGAAAATGCCAGCTCAAAAATATGCAACAGGTATACACGTTCTTTATAATCCCCAACATTATACCCATACATTGAAGCAATATCAAACAATAATTTTAGTTTAAGGCCGAGTAAAATCGGAAAGTCTGCAAGGCCAAGTAATATACCCCCTGCTCCTGTTATTCCGCCTTCAACAGCAGCAGTGGTTCTGTAAAACTCTATCCTTTTTTGCACGGCTTCTTCACGTGCCTGTAATGACTGGCCTGGTAATGGCCTTGCTGTGGTATGTTTAGCGCCGAATAATACTCCGCGTATCATTTGTTTTATCGTTGCTGTAATTGCCTTGTGTATCTTTTCGGGTATCCAGGTATTGATCTTGGTCTGTAATTTTTTTGATAGCTTGTTTAAAAGGGAAGGTTTACGAAGCATTTGTTTTTGCCAGCGTGATAATTCTGAAAATGCGTTTTGTTGATATTGATCCATGGTAAAATAGCCTGCAGATAATTACAAAGTTAATCAACCGTATAGCTTTTGCTGAAAGTTTTATTTAGCAATACTCAGGTAAGTTTTATGAGCAATTTTGGTCAAATGATTTACAATAGCATTAAAAAAATCTACTCACAATTGTTAAGCCCAATTCATTTATTTATTTCACCACATAGTCAATCATGGGATCACATAGAAAATGCATATTTATTAAATATTCTAACGAATTAACCGCTGAATCATGAGTTTGATGATTTATGAACGGAGGCATCGGTCATACTGCACGCTGAAGTTCAATCGGGGGACGAAGATGATGACATAAAAAATAAGAATTAACTTACGGCAAGATTAACAAATGCTTTCATATACTCAATACAAGCCGTCGGGCACGCTTGCCAATTATATCGAGTGCTACTGGATATGCAGGGGCCCTTTGATAACAACGGCGCCCGTGGAGCGGCTAATACCAGGAGGACGTACTGAAATGATTTTAAATTTTGGTCACCCTATGCAATTCATGGCTCCCGATGAGCTATCGGATGGTAAGGCCATCAGCGGTGCACATATAATGGGACAGAGGAACCGTATCTATTATGCAAGACAAAATGGAGATACCGACTTGCTGGGTGTTCGCTTCAAACCGGGTGGCGTCAGTGCATTTACAAAACTACCTCTGTCCAATCTGTTAAACCAGATAATTCCGGCTGAATATGTGTTGGGTGATTCCCTCAAAGATTGGGAAAACAGGTTAACAGAAAAGAAAAATGATGCCGATAAAATTTATTTGCTTGACACTTTGATCATGCAAATAACAAAAGGTACCACAACGGAATGGACATCTGTTTGTAAGGCTGTTGAAACTATCCGCAAAGACAAGCCTGTTTCTGTGAATGCGCTCTGCAACGAAAACGAATCATACTATAAGAAACTGGAAAGAGCCTTCATGAAATATGTTGGTTACACACCAAAAAGTTATTGCCGCATTGTTCGTTTTAACAGGGCAATACGACAGATGCAAATAAATAAAAAATCCCTAACGTCGGTTTGCTATGATTGCGACTATTATGACCAGTCGCATTTTATAAAAGATTTCCGGCAATTTACAGGGACAGCTCCAAAACATTTCCAGGTAGAAAATCATTCTATCGCAATGTTTCTTATCAGCCAGCAAGCTGTCTAAAATTTACAATTTTGCTCCTCCAAACCATGGTAGTTTTGTTACCTGGTTCAACGAACTTAAAATTCATTAGCATGTCTGTATCTGAAGAAGGCAAGAATATTTTTTCAAAAAAGGAGGTCATCCCGGCAGCTATCATTTTATCCGGGTTTTGCTGGTATGTATCCAGCGGATTGTCAGGTAATTATTGGTGGTTATTTTGGCTTGCGCCAATTCCTGTTCTTATCATCTCACTTAGAGTTTCAGGAAAAAAAACTTTCCTCATTTCTTTCATAGCTTATCTGATCGGGAGGCTTAATTGGTTTTCGTACCTGGTAAGGATTGCAACCCTGGTGCCTGCTATAATTTTTACACTGATCTTTGCCCTGGTTTTCGCGCTGATAATAATTATTACCAGGCGAACCGTTATTAAAAGTAATGCGTGGTACTCTGTTTTTGCATTTCCTGTTTTCTTTACAACTTTCGAATTCCTGTTGATAACATTTTCGCTGCATGGGACAGCGGGAAGCATCGCCTACTCGCAATCAGATTTTTTGCCCATCATTCAAATCGCATCCATAACAGGCATATTAGGCATTACTTTCATGGTTACTTTTATACCCGCTGCCATAGCCGTTGGCTGGTATTTTCGCAGGGAAAAAATTAAATTTCAGTATGTAGCAGTTGCCGCTATAGCGATAGTTGTACCCGTATTTTTATTCGGGATCATCAGGATCAGTAACAACTCTGAAAAAAGAACAGTCAAAGTTGGGCTTGCTGTTTTAGAGGAGAAATTTCATGACATAACAGATCATCCTGATTTTCAAAAAGAAAAAACGGTGACGGAATATTATGTGAAGGAAATTTCCAATCTTGCTGCGCAGGGAGCGGCATTAGTTGTTCTTCCCGAAAGAGCCATCAATATTGATAAAGAAAGGGGGGATAGTATAATTAGCATGCTCAGTAATGCGGCAAAGCAAAAGCATGTTTTCATAATCACAGGATATACAAATTTCAGAAATGAGCCTGAACGAAACTCGGCGTTAGTAATAGACGCAGACGGTAATTCCATTATAGATTATAACAAAGTCTATCTTATACCAGGGCTGGAGCATCAATTTGCACCGGGTAGCGAACCGGGACTATTTACACTGGATGAAGCACCGGCGGGAACTGCAATCTGTAAAGATCTTGACTTTCCCGGTTATATAAAAAAGTATGGCAAGAGTGGCGTAAGTTTTTTATCAATTCCTGCGTGGGACTTTGTGACAGATGACTGGCTTCATTCACGCATGGCTATTTTGCGTGGAGTGGAAAATGGCTTTTCTGAGGTAAGAACTGCAAGATTAGGAAGATTAACGATAAGTGATTGTTATGGCAGGGTTACCTATGAGGTCAGCAGCTCTAATGGCCATGCAATTTCATTATTGGGGAAAGTTTCTTTGCAAAAAAGAAATACTATTTACACAAAGTTTGGTGATTGGTTTGGAATAGCTAATATAATTGCCGCTGTCATATTTATACTTTCGGGAATAAGAAAAAATGTAAGAATGAAAAACTAATAAGACATAAAAAGGCCACCTGTTTTAAAGATGGCCTTCATTTTTATCCGGCAAAAATCTAACTATGGATCGCGGTCAATTCCCTTCCTTTATCAACCGTTGTACAACTTTATTTTTATCCTGGATTATTTCTGCGATATATACACCCGTACGATAGGTATTACCTAATTGCAAAGTACTGTTAGCCGGAACGTCAGTTTTTGGTTCGATCACCCGTTACACGAATTTTTTGCTGTAATTACACGAACATCAGTCATCAAACAGCTAATCAGTTTTTTTACAGCCTATCTGGCGAAGCCATTTTATTACCAGTTTAGAATGACTCCTTATTGATTTATATTTGGAGTAAAAATGTAAGAATTTAAACAAACCGTTATCGGCGAACCCATTGCTATACAACAACTTCAAATTCATGCATAAAAACAAACAATAAAATAACGATAATGAGCCGGGATAATTTTTTTATCGCGCAAGCCGGAGCGGCTGCCGGGCTTACCGGCTTAATATATTTGTTGCAGTGTCTATTAATTTGAATGGCTTTCTCGCCGCGCCTTATTTGCCGAGCCGCGCTGTGCAATCCATAACGCTATTGCTGAATATACTTTTACATTCTTCATTGCTGTTTGTGCCGGAGCAGTCTTTAATAGTATGGAATCGAAGTGTTGGTATTGGGAGTAATACTTTGGGCAATTACTTCAAAGCTTGCTCTTTCAATATTACGCACAGTGTCAATTGAATATAAAAGCCATCGCCCATAAATTTAATTGTAATACAATTTGCAGTGGTGCCATTTCTTTTAGCAGGCTGATGTGCACAGTTCCTTGGCGAAGCCGGATTTTTTACTTTCTTGTGCCCGGAATCCTGTTTTCCTTTTCAAAAGCAATTGTAGATGCGTGGGTGTTACTGGTTGAGATCAATGGGTAATAATAGTGAAGAACAGATCTTGCCGGTCATGCTGAATTTCTTAACAGGAGTAGCCGTATGCAGGTAGCATAAAAAAAATTTTCCTTTTCGATGAAAGAACGTAATGACAGACTGAATTAATAAAGTACGGTTTTAAACACATTGTTCAAACGGGTGACCAACTTTTAACCGGCAATACCCTTAATCATTTTGACATTGCTATAAAATTATTGACCCGTGAAAGTTACCAGGGAAGAATGTTGGGCGCCTATTTATTAGGGGCAACTGTTGCGGGGTGATCGCAACCAAATAAATAAAAATCAAATCAATAAATTATGGAAAATAGCCAACCAACTTTGGGCAATGGAAAAATATGCTACGTTGAAATCCCTGCCATCGATATTGAGCGTGCTGCATCTTTTTACAAAGAGGTTTTTGGATGGCACATCAGGAAGCGCGGTGATGGACACACTGCGTTTGACGATACAGTGGGGCAGGTGAGTGGTGCATGGGTAACAGGGCGAAAAGCATCGGGGCAGCCGGGCCTTTTAATCTATATCTGGGTTGATGACGTTGCTGCGGCCCTTGAGGCAGTGATTAATAATGGTGGTAAAGTTGTGCAGCCAATAGGAATCGACGCACCGGAAATAACTGCAAGATTTAGTGATCTTTCAGATAATGTTCTTGGGCTTTACCAGGAACCAAAACAATAGCAGTAGCAATTTATCACATGCTCCATGTAAATCTCTGAATAAATAATATGAGCAGGATTTTATCATTTCTTTTTCTAAGTACAATGTGTTTTCCTTGGTGTACAAAAAAAGTGTATTTAAAAAAAATTGATTCCTGTTTAAATGCTTCATCGGTTGCTGTCAAATCCAAATATATGGCTGATGGAGAACTATATTGAAAAGCTGGAGAGATCATGGTAAATTTGATAACAAATAAATGTAAATATGAAAGCAATATTCGCTTTTATGTTTATCATTTTTATTTCTGTTTCGTGCAATACAAATTCAAAAGAAAGCGCTGCCGGCACAAATAATAATTCCAATACGAAGGATGCGCTTGCATACCTTCACAAGGCCTTATATTCTTCCGATTTAAGTATGCCGTCTCACCCGGAGTATGCCCAAAAAGTGCTAACGGTGTGGAAAATGTATGAGAAAAAACAATAGATGCGATGAAGCCTTACTATGCTGATACTGTCACTTAGGACGATGCAAACGGCAATCATTTTCACGGTACTACTGAGGAGCCTCTCGAACTTGCCAAAAAAGAAATGGAAAAATCAGAGTCACTCCGTTTTGACATTGGCATGTGGGAAAGTGTACACTCCAATGATAAGAATGAGGACTTGGTAAAATATATGGTGCAAAGAAAGAAGCTATCCTAAATTGGTAAACCGGATACGGCATCTATGCATGCGAAATGGATGATAAGAGATGGCATAGTTTACTATTTCAATCAGTACTACGCCAATCGCAAAAAAAATGAAAACAAAAATTGGATTACATTATTAAGGTGAAGGAACAATGCGCAAAAAAAGTGATAACTCTTGTCGAATTGTGCAAGAATTACCACGATTAGTAGAAAATAAAAAATATTATCTTAAGAAAATCTTTTTTTAAGATCACTGGCTGCGCCTTCAATATTCTCTTTCAGGTCAACAGCTTTGTCCTTATATTCGGAAGCTTTATCCTCAACATTTTTTTTATATTTCTTTGCTTTTTTCATCCATTTCTTACGGGTCCTGGCTCCTTCATCAGGGGCAAGTAATAATCCGGCCACCGCACCAATAGCAACCCCGGTAAGTAATAAAAATGCAGAATTCGAAAGTTTCATATTAGTTATATTTTTAAAATAAAAGAAGATTTTTCAACTTGTATATTCAAAAACACTGCCAGTTAACGAACAAAAGGCGCGTAAACAAAATTAAAGCCTAAATAAAACTACAGACATACGGATTAAGGCGGTGCATGCCTTGTTGTGCGTAAGTGAAATGACTGCAACAGGCCGTTATTTAAAAAAACAATCCTGGCAAAATAGCTGAATAATTCAATACATGAGACCACAATTACAACTGCCGCAGGAAGTTTTTAGCGTATATTTTTTAATGGTTTAATTATCTAAATAAGGAATTGATATTAGTTGAAATCTTAATTCCGGTAAAAAAATAACTATCGTTTGTGCCTGAATTACCTCTCCGTATTGCGCCCAACCGGAAGGGAGATGATCCGCGGTATGACAGTTCTGCGGATTTGGGTCCGTTTCCAGCTGCGAGTGCATCTAAATTCACATATGTTTTACTTACATCGTCCAGGTAATCGGTGAAAAGTATACGATACCCCAATTCGTAGCTTATATCCAAGTTGTCGTTAATAATCCACTTCCAGCCAGCCCCTACCGGAATGCAAAGTTGTATAAGTGAATATTTTTTTCTTTCGGGGTATTGCTCCAATCCCTGTCCCTCGGTACCCAGGGGCTGCAGGTAAGTTTTCAGGTTGTTTTTATCATAAGTAAAAGGATTAAAATGAAATACACCGGCCCCGCCAAACAGGTACGGATAAGAAACATACACTTCAGGATCAAATAAATTAATTTCAACGATTGCATTTAGCTCCAGGATATCGCTTTTAAAATTAAGGTTGCGCCTTTTTAAACTATTTTCGGTGCTATTTTTATCATCGGCAACCAACCTTGTGTACACAATGCCAGCTCTTACATTAATAACATTACCAGAATTGTATTTTATGTTAAGATTAAGACCGGGCCGCAATTGGCTGATTGTAACCCTGCGTTGCGTTAAATCACCATTATATCCCGAAGCACCGGCCATTAGCTCGGCTTGCCATTCCTGGCCTTCACACACATTCGTAACCAGTAAAAGAAAAATTAAACGGAACATCATATTAATATCATTTTGGTTTTGTCACTAAAAACTCTCTAAATCAAAGAACGTTAAAAAAGTTCACAAAGTTTGCAGGGTAAACTAAAAATTTTCCTTAAGTAAGCTGGCAAAGTAAAGCCATTAAAAATAATAAGGCTTAAGTTGCTCTAAAAAGCAGAGATTTATTGATTTGTTTCGAACGAATCTTACTCTGCCGTTCCATGAAATCTCACCGTATATGGACTTTGATATGGCAAATGGAGCAATAAAATCATTGTAACTTTAACTACTTCCACAGTATGCAAAAACTAAACCAACATGAGTAACTTATTCAATAAAATAATAGGCGGCAGGCAATTCAATTTCCAACCACTTGAATTTCGGGATCAGGCAGGCTATCATGTGGACGTAAAAGATGAAGAAAATACACGTTGGAAATTCAGGATCGTTTTAACGGTGGGCATATGGATGATTGAGGGTGAAAAACTACCTCAGTGGATTCGTGATAGTAGATTAGAAGAAATAAAAATATTATAACCACAATGAAATCTACAGGCGAGCCCAATCGCCCTTATTCAATAACCTCTATCCGCTTTGTTGTTGGTTCCCCAATATTTTTCTCTCCTGGGGTATCTAACTCTTGTCATTTTCAGATCCTGGTGCCTCTTTAGCGCCCGGCTTACTCTCATTTTCCTGCAATTTCTTTGCAGGAGGCCATTGGTTATGTTCCGTATCGAGGATGGCTTCCACCTGTGTAACAAAAAGAGATTCTTTATCAATTTCTTTTGTTCCGTAAACACCAATGCCAAAGTTGTAATAATAAATTTCAGGTTTTAATTTTTCATAAGTTGACCGGTAGGTAATCCACAGCTCTTGGTAATTAAATGTTTTAAGCCCTGTAGTCAAAATTGCTACAGTGCCTGAAACTATTACAACCAGGATATTCAAATTTACCTGGGGAGCGGTAACGGTAGAACTAAATCTTATGCCATTTAAGGCTGCAAGAACAGGCGTCGAGGCAGATAGAATAATCAGTATCCATTGAAACAATTTGTATTTCTTCCGATTTTTAGCAGAAGCATTGCTGTAATACTCCATTTGTTTCTTGTAACGGTTTTCTAAGTATTCATCAAAGACTGCTGTATCCATTTTACAAAGGTTTGGTCTTGAAGATAATAAAAATTTAAAACATGATCACTTGATCCTATTTCTTTTTTACAAATTAAGTATGTTGGCAAATAATTACCTGCTTTTTGTAAAGTTTATTTTTACCGTGTATAGTATTCGCACGAAGAGCGCCAAAAATTATTGATATCATCATGCCTTCTTTGTCATTAGTAAATTCAAATAATTTAATACTTCATTCTAAACTCCAATCGTATTCTTACTATGCCGGGAAGGTGATATTTTACGATATGTATATGCGTTAAAGCACTATTGTAACAGTAAATACTGTATTTGCAAAATCAAGCAGTACTGCTCTTGCAAAGGGTAAACAAACGCACTACCTTTGTTCCAGAAGTTGGTTGATGTTCAACAAACATTAATCTCAAATCCAAATCCAAAGAACCATCCAAATCTAAAAAGACCAGAATAACATCCAATACCTGTAAATAACTAATTATCCCAATGAAAACCAGCCGGTAAAATGGCTATCCGATTTATCCTGAAAAACCGTCAAACCCAGAATTTAAATTATTTTAATGAAGTTAAATCTTCAAGGCTTCTGCACTAATCCTGCAGAAGTTTTTTTTGCCGGTATCCTAACATCGGTTATTTTTTGCTATATCTGAAGACCTGTCCCGCATCTTTAATAAGAGCAGTCAAAGAGATACACGAAAATGTGTACACGGCGCTTGTTGAAATAGGCATTTGGTAAGATTGAATAATGTGTTTTTTGATTTTGATAAACCGGACTTGCGGTCTGAATCATACATCGGGCTGAATAGGGTTGTAAAATTCGTAACCGGCCTGGCTTATTTTTTATAATTTATTCATACCATAAAGTGATCTCCTGCCCGTAGCATCTACTAATCCCTGGTCTTTTACATTTTTCATTCTCCAGCCGTTATCTGCGCAGTGAATGATACCAGGGTTTTCATCATTAGGTGTATCTTCTGGTTCTTAGAACTTCCTCCTTACGGGGTTGCGATATCGGCATTTCTTCTCCTTTATGTGCCTGGTCTTTATATTCTATTTGCTGACCTTCAAATGGTTCAAACTCATTGTAGTTTTTCGCAGGATCTTTTGCCACTTCTTTTTTTTTCGATTGCAATTTTGGGGTGACTGTTTTAGTTCGTGTTGTGGGCTTATCCAAAGTTTGCGTTGATATATATAAAATAATTTTAGTATAAATATTTGCAATAAAAACCCTGCCATAAATTTTTGTATTTTTTCTTCATGAAAGTCTATAAAAAATTAATATATGATAGCAAAAAACGCAATAACCTTTCGTGGTTTGCATTGACAGCGGTTTTTTTTTGCTGAAATTAAATTAAGGGCGCACTATTTGTGATGTTTTATTAAAACAATAATAATGAAAAAATACTTATCAATAATTGTAATTGTTTGCATGTTTACCAGTTGTGTTGCCAAACGGCTTTTAACGCAATCTCAAATGCAGACAGCTGCTTTACGTGAAGACAGCGCAAAACTTACTGATCGTATTGCAACATTGCAGGGCAATATAAATGACCTCAATGGAAAGATTGCCAGTCTCAGTAACCAAATCAGCCAGCTTGGCCAGCAAACTTCAGATCAGCAAAACCAACTAAGCCAGAGTAAGGAAACATTACAACAACAACAGCAAAGGTTACAGCATTTGCAGGCTTTACTGGCTCAGCAAAAGGCACAATCAGATGAACTAAAAAACAAAATGACAGAGGCATTGAAAGGTTTTAATTCCAATGATCTTTCTGTGTACCAGAAAAACGGTAAAGTATATGTACGGCTTTCAGAAAATTTATTATTTCCCTCAGGAAGCGCTGTGGTAAATCCAAATGGCGTGGATGCATTATCAAAACTTGCTGCGGTACTTAATTTAAATTCTGATGTAGCTGTAAATATTGAAGGGCATACAGATAGTATTCCAATTCGCGGGCGCTTCAAAGACAACTGGGATTTGAGCACCGCCCGTGCAAACGCAATTGTACGTGTGCTGGTAGATAATTATAAAGTTGATCCTGTAAGAGTGATAGCCTCAGGGCATAGCTATTATGATCCTATCGAAAGTAATTCAACACCCGACGGCCGGTCACAAAACAGGAGAACAGAAATTATACTTTCACCCAAACTGGACGAAATGTATAAGCTGCTTGGGCAATGAGTTTATTTTTTAATTTCCCTAAAAAGAATTAATTTTCTTAAAATTAAATTTCATGAGAAAGCTATTTTTATTTCCGGCAGTTTTACTGGGCTTTTTAGCAGTATTTCAATCCTGCTCAAAACAATCACCTGCTGATGCAGTTGCCCCAATAAGTACTAACGTTATAAATGCAACAATTGCACCCAATGGAAGTTATCAGTTACCTATAGAGAATTCGGGAAATGTAACTATTAGCATGCAAGCTTCTCATTTCCAGGTGAGCCAGGCAAACCTGGATAGCAAGAGTGGTTTTGTTGTATATAAATATGTTCCTGTTATTGATTACACGGGTAATGACGAAGTTGTATTGAGCAACACAAAAACCAGTATTATAACCGGGAGCGGATGTCCTAACAATCATACCAGCAACTCTGAGAGCACTGCCACCAGTACATCTTATATTACCGTGAAAATAAATATTGCCAACTGAATATTGTTAAGTTATATCTGCAGTAGTTAAATAACTTATCAATCAATAGATAGTGTGGAAGTATTAACCAGCCAGTTTAACATTTAAAGCATTAGGTCCTTTAGGTCCCATTTCAACTTCAAAAATTACCTTGCTGTTTTCTTTTATTTGTTCAAGCAATCCATTGGCGTGAACAAAAATACTTTCCTGTGTTACCTGGTCCTTTATAAATCCATAGCCTTTGGATTCATTAAAAAAAGTAACGGTTCCTTTCCTGATGGCATCTGCGGGGTCAACGGGCGCCTGCTTCGGAACCCCAATCTGGATATCTTCTAATCTTATCTTTTTCTTTTTTCCGGGATCGGGAGGTGTTGAAGAAAGGTTTCCGTTTTCATCAATATAAGCAAGCATATCGTCAAAGCTTTTTCCTTCTTTGGCATTTTCTTTTCGTTCCTGTTTTTTCTCAGCTTTATCCTGCCTGCTTTTTTGTTTTTTCTTTTCTCTTTCTTTTTTATTCCATGTTTCCTGCGATTTACTCATAATTTTTTTTACTTAATTTTTTAATCTTTCTTTTAAAATTACCGATAAGTTTCTAATGTATAGAAGAAATCTTTAATGTCTTTGTACATTATGTTGAAGGTACAAATATTTCTTCGCCAAATTACAGCAAAGCATCCATTAACCGCAGTAAATAAATAGCATATAAAAATTCGTGCATAAAACCACACCCGAAAATTCCTTAAATAATATTATAATATAACACTAACAATCACAATATAAGTTGTGTAGTTTTACAAAAAATTATTTATGAAACTATTTGTAGCGGGGTTGCCTTACGATTTGGATGACGCGGAGCTGGAAGAAATATTTGAAAAATTTGGCACAGTAGCTACTGCAAGGGTTGCCATGGATAAAGAAACAGGAAAAAGCAAGGGATTTGGATTTGTGGAAATGTCCAATGACGCAGATGCAAAAAGCGCTATTGAAAATCTGAAAGATATTTCACTTGGTAAAAAACCACTTGTAGTCACACAAGCAGAAGAAAGACGGCCCCCCCCACCAGATTGGAAAAACAGTAAGCCACGGAGATAATGTATACTAATATAACCTGGGGTTACACAGATTAAAATCCATTAAAAAGTAATTCGCGAAAATTCGCGGCAGACAACTAAGCCGAAGGCTTATGGAGATGATGTATTCTCTGGCTGTTCCTCAATAATTAATGGCGGTAAGGAATATAGCCACAGATTACACAGATTTCCACAGATTAAAATCAATTGAAAAGTAATTCGTGAAAACTCGTGTAATTCGTGGCAGACGACTAAGCCGAAGGCTTATGGAGATAATGTACTCTCTGGCTGCTCCTCAATAATTAATGGCAGTAAGAAATATAGCCACAGATTACATAGATTTCCACAGATTAAAATCCATTGAAAAGTAATTCGTTAAAATTCGTATAATTCGGGGCAGGCGACTAAGCCGAAGGCTTATGGAGATAATGTATTCTCAAAAAAGTAATCTGTGGAAATCCATGTAATCCGTGTAAGAAAACCCAGGCCGAAGGCCCGGCTTCTTCAAAAATAATTTGCATTTCTATATTTGCGATAAACAAATAATCTTATGGACGATAAAAGAGAAGTATGGCAAAGAGGCCCGTTGGAAAATATTCCACCATTGTTACAACCTGTTGCCCATGCATTGTTGCAGGCCAGGGAAGAATTATTTGATATTATGAATTCTTTTTCTGAAAGACTTCTGTGGGAAAGGCCCGCGGGTGTTGCCTCACCGGCTTTTCATTTGCAACATTTAACCGGCGTACTTGACAGGCTCTTTACTTATGCCAGGAAAGAACCCTTAAGTTCTGAACAATTATACGCGCTCTCTATCGAAGGCAATCAGCAGGAAACTTCATCTTCCATGATGGAATTAATTGAGTTGTTTGACAAGCAGGTCGATCTTTCAATCGATGAATTAAGCAAGGTGAATACCGACAGGCTAACCGAAACAAGAACTGTTGGAAGAAAACAAATTCCTACTACCTTAATTGGTTTATATGTGCATGCTGCCGAACATGCCATGCGCCACATCGGGCAACTATTAGTAACAGTAAAAGTATTAAAAGAGAAATAATAGTAACGCCAGTCCCGGAAGGATTTTTAAAACTTTTTAATATAAAAATTACTTCAATAAAACCTTCCTGGTTTTATTCCGGAGTTAATTATTAAACATAGTTGAATGGCCGGAACTGGTGGCGAACCAGGAAGGTCTTTTATAAGCTTTCTAATTGAGGATTGGACTCAACAGACCTTCATGGTTTTTATCACCGCTCATTAAATAACTCCGGATCAATGGCTGCCGGATTGAACCGGAAATCCTTTTGGCGTGCACGATAATTTAATTTGTATAAAGCTTGCCGCCAAAAGATTGAAGGGTAAAGCCGGATCAAAAGACGAGGTAAGAACCATTGCCGATAGCCCCTAAAAAAAGCGTCAGAAATCAAGTATCATGACACGTTTTAATGAGCGGGCAGATACAAAGGCATTACAATGATTTCAAAAACTGTATCAATGCGTTCCTGTCAGCTGCCGGAAGTTCTGTAAATTTTTGTTTTGATTGTGCAGCTTCACCACCATGCCACAATATAGCTTCCTGGAAGGTGCGGGCCCTTCCGTCGTGCAGGAAGAAAGCCGTGCCATTTGTTTTTTGTAACAGGCCCACACCCCATAGCGGAGGCGTTCTCCATTCTTTTCCTGTTGCCATGAAATCAGGCCTGTTATCTGCCAGGCCATCACCCATATCATGCAATAACAGATCGGTATAAGGGTGAATACGCTGATTACTCAACGCTGGCAAAGTTACATCCACCCCCGTGTACATGGTGGGTTTATGACAACCGCTGCAATTTATCTGCATGAAGATTTTTTTACCCTGCTTTACAATTGGATCTGTAACGTTGCGTCTTGCCGGCACTGCAAGCGTACGTATATAAAAAGCAACCGCATTCAGGATACTATCAGGCAATTCCGGGTCATCATTACGTCCATCATACTGTGGTTGCCCAAAAGTGCTTTCCTGCGGGAAGATTGAATTAGTGACACCCATATCCTGCTGGTAAGCGCTGGCTACCTGCACTTTTATAGTTGATGTATTTGCTTTCAATCCAAACCTTCCCAATTCCATTTTTTGAGTGTTTGGGTTCCACACGTAATTGGGCCTGCCACTGATGCCATCATTATCTTTATCATTTTCATCTGCAAAAGAAAGTATGGTGGCTTCCGGGATATTTTCCAAAAGACCGATCCCGAAGACGGATGGCGCCATCCTTGGTGAAAAAAGATAATCAGCCGGAAGGGAAGTGTAGGGGTTTTGTATTTGATACGACGGGTTTCTTAGTTGAACAGTTTCGCCATCAGTAAAGGTGAAATTTGATTCAATATAACTAATGGTAACTCTTGCTTCTGGAGATACTCCAAAAGTTGCTACATCCTGCAACTGTAATCCAAACCCGGGAACTGCTTTGGGCCCACCATGCGCGTCTTCCATATCTTTAAGGCTCAATCTCATGAGCATCGAGGAATTTACAGTACCAAATGATGGCGTGCCTTTTCCATCGTTGTGATGGCACGATATACAGGATACATTATTGAATACAGGGCCGAGCCCCGGGTTAACAGGAGCAGGAGCTGTTACAAAGCTTCCTTCAAACCTGCTGTCGCCTAGTTCATGCACATGCAAATCCCTGCTGTTGAGGCCATCCATATTATGAGTAAACGCCCTGCTGGTTTCATCAAAAACCGTGGAAACGCCTCCGGATAATCTCGGGTCAATCTCATCTTCATTAAATATTCCCGGTTTTGTACACATCATTAATGCCACGGGTAAAAACAAAAGCGCTGTGACAATTAATGATTTTTGAATCCTCATACAAAAAATTAATCGATAATATATTGAATAATAAATGGTCTCAACTCATCTTCAAGCGTAGTTCCCAGAGTTGCCAAAGCTGCCCTGGTATTGGTTATTTGTGTACGCTGGGAAAATATTGCCTGTTCATAGGAAACGGTGATTGTATTGAAAGAGTTAATAGCAGCAGTTATTTGCCGGCGTAATTTATTATCGAGTGAAACATTTTTTGCAGCCACAAGGTCGCTAATACCCATCCCTGAATTTGAATAAGTACCGTTATAAACATTACCCAATCCTATGATGTTATTTTTAAAATCAATAACAGAATTATTACTAAATGGAGATTCAACAATATTACTGTCAGATGTATTAAAAGGCTCGGCCATTTTACCGCCGCCTACTTCATCACAGATGTCAATTAATGCCTGCGTTATGGCAAGAAATACTTCCTGTTTCTTTGCATAGACTGTACTTCCTGATCCGGCTGCTTTTACCTCTTTGCCAAAATTGCCCACGCCCGTGATCCAGCTATTATTTAATGCACTGGCATTATTTTGTAAGTCTTTCGTAAGGCTTATCATGTACGTCTTTTCTCTCGCAGTAATAGATGCTGCACTGTGATTACCGTCTACGCCCCATAAAATATATTCTATCGGGTGAAAGCCACGAAGGGATAACGTGGCCAGGTTCTGAATATCACTGATCTGTAGTGGATTTGGACTTGCCAGCAACGAATCCAATTGAACATAGTCTACCGGCCATGTATCCATATTGGGGTCATAATTATCATCCTCAACGGGCCCGAACAAAAATCCCTCGCATTGCTCCCATGATGTTCGCAAATCTTTCCACGATTGTTTTGCTTTTGTAAGATTTTCTTCTGTTGAATTGGCGTCAAGATTAACTATGCTGGTATTTAGTGCGTCGGCTCCTGTTGAAAAATTTTGATACTGAGGAATAGCCACATTGTCTACAAAATCATTTAGTACGGTTTGTTGAAGCGTAACAAAATCTTCATTAGTGCCGCCACCGCTTTTAGCTTTCCTGCAGGCGGCAAAAGAAAGACAAATAATTATGATGAGAAGGATATTTTTATTTTTCATTTGACTAAAGTTTTAGTTTTTGTTCTCTTGTTTATTTGTTTCTTGTCCTTTGATATTTGTTTCTTTTACTTAAATAGATGCGGCATCCAACAGGGTTATTTCAAGAACTCCGTTGTTATTGATCACAGGCAAATGAACCAGGTTTTTTTCGGCCGGCCCTTTTATTACTTTACCCGAAATATCATATTCACTGCCGTGAAGGGAGCAATAAAATTTATCACCGGTTTTTACAAGCGAATGGCCTGCGTGTGTGCAGATCATTGCAAGAGCCAGGTAGGAGCCATCACTGTTTTTTTTTATGAATACATCATAGTCAAAGTTTTTAATGGTTACTAATTTTATGTCGGTGGCTGCCATGTCACTTTCAGGGATTGAAAATTTCATATCTTTTTGAGTGGCCTTTGCAACAGATAATTTCGGACTGCACGAAGCCAGCGAACTTATCAAAATCACGCTACCGAATGCGGTGCACGCGTTACATCCTGTTCGTATAAATTTTCTTCTTTCCATGTTAAAATGACCAGCCGATACCCAGGTTAATAAATGTATTGTTTTGACGATAAGGCAATGCAACAGGATTTGGATTTACGATCAGATCAGGATCAGCGGGGCCGGTATGCAATAATCTTACATCAGCTTTTATAACCACATTTGGTATGGGCAAATAACCAAACCCTATAATAAGGTGATTTTGTTTTTCGGTTCCGTCATAAACTCCGTTATCGGGTATGGACTGGTTAAGGTCGAGCATCTCATATCTTGCAAAAGCATTCAGCCTTTGCGATTTTAGTTTTTCACTCTTTGCATGTTCGAGTAAATTATAGCCAATTTCGGCATAAGCCCCATACATGCCCGCGGCAGCGTTCGATGCAAAAGCTTTATTGGTTACAGCAGCCTGCGGATAGGATATGTAAGTGACAATTGCTTTTGAAGTGAAGCCGTTTTTGGCATACTGAACATTGGCTTCAGTTAAATAAAGAGGAGCCCCGAAAAAACTACTTTCAATTTGAAGACTATCCGCGGCTCTTTTACCAAAAGGAGTTGTGCCCCCCGCATATCCTGAAACCTGGAATTTAAAATCTTTATAAAAATATTGAAGTGATGCAGTTATCGCAAGATTATTGGCCGGGGCCAGGTCGCCTTCTGCCCTGCCTTCGCGAATTCCGCTGCCGTGCGTAAAGCCCTCAGAGTTTAATCCGTTTACAACGGCAATGCTGTAGTTAATTGGCAATCTCCGCAGCTCGCCATAGAAACCTATACCGAGTTCCCGCCAGGTAGCAGGGATTACCAATTGCTCCACGATAGGTCGCTCGACTCCATTAAAATTTACGGGAAGATGGTTTTCATTGAGCAGGCCAATACGTGGTGTAAATAAACCTGCGACAAGATATTGTTTGGAATTGAATTTAAACCTTAGGAAAGCCTGTTCAAGCGCAATCTCCCCGCCTGGCACACCGCCTTCAATCCTGGCATTTTCAATTTCAGTTTCTGAAAAAAAAGCAATTTTATTATTGAACTGGTGGCCTATGAAGAAAACAAATCTCTCCAGGGTTACAAAGGCTTTTTGTGCATTTTGATCATGCTGGTAATAGGCGCTTCCATATCCTGAAAGAACGGTTTTGTTTTTGGCAATTCCCTGTGCCAGCGAATCTTCAGCGCTCATTGTAATTAATTTTTGAGCCGGTGTAAGGTTTGGAATTTGCGCCGATGAAGTTGCAGGTAATAAAATACAGGTAAGTATGATAATTGTTACCGTGAAAGAAAAAACTTTATGTATTTGCATGAGCGCAAAATTGCCCGATAACTATTTTTATGATTTACGGTTTCAGGAATAAATGCTCTTTATAATTTACGGTTTCGGGAATTTTTTTTTCATGGCTCAATTTTTTTTATCGCAGCTTAATTAGTATTTTTTGTGATGAAGATCGGCCCGTGTGTCGTTGCCATGTTGCTATAAAAGTTAAGCGGGATTTATAATGAGGAAAATGGATCACATGTTTAATGAGTTTTTTTTACTGAAGCTCTAAAAATTAAAAGATGAATATTGATACTTTTATTTACCTCGATACAGTTCGCAAAGATTTGCTGGCATTGCCCGGCATTACTGAGAAGGTTTGTTTTGGGACACCGGCTTTTTATGTAAATGATAAACTATTTGCCCGGTTAAAAGAAGATGGTAAAACACTGGTAATACATACTACAGAAAGAGAAAAATGGATACATTCAAAACCAAAAACATTTTTTATCACAGATCATTATAAAAGCTACAGCTACATGTTGATCAATCTAAAAACCGTGGTCCCCGCAGATTTGAAAGAATTGTTAACCCGGGGGTGGTATAACAGGGCTCCAAAGCGGTTAATAAAGGAATTTGATTTAAATAAAACCTGATGTGGGGATTTAATAATAAATTTTGACTGCAATGATTGCACAGAACATAATTCATAAATTGCATGTCAATTTAAAATAACCTTAAATAATCTATTGATGAATAAATTAAAATGTGCAGTACCGGCGCTCTTGTTCTTTACAATAAGTTTTACTGCTCTTCAGGCACAGGTTATCACATCTTCGCAAATTGATTCGCTTACAGAGCTTACGTTAAAAACCTTTGATGTGCCGGGCATTGCAGTAGCGGTTGTAAAGGATGGAAAAATTATACATGCAAAAGGCTATGGAGTTCGCTCACTCAATACCATGCAAAAGGTAGATGAGAATACTTTGTTTGGGATCGCCTCAAATAGCAAAGCCTTTACTGTAGCCGGGTTGGGCATATTGGTTGATGAAAAAAAAATAACATGGGACGACAAGGTTACCGACTACATTCCTGAATTCAGGATGTACAATCCCTATGTAACGGAGGAGTTTACTATAAGAGATTTACTTACGCATCGAAGCGGGCTTGGCCTGGGAGCAGGCGATTTAATGTTCTGGCCCGATTCCAGCAGTTTTACAAAAAAAGATATGATCCATAACCTGAGATATTTAAAAGCGGTTTCGGGTTTTAGAACAAAATTTGATTACGATAATAATTTGTACATGGTAGCGGGTGAAGTGTTGGCAAGGGTTTCGGGGATGAGTTGGGAAGATTTTATTCAAACGCGTATTTTGAATGCAATGGGCATGACGGCGAGTGCTCCTTCTTTTAAGCTTTTAAAAGACAAGGCGAATGTTATCGACCCACATGCACCTGTTGATGGAAAAGTAAAAGTAATTCGAAGGGACTGGAACGAATCGGCTAATGCCGCGGGAGGTATATACAGCAATCTCACGGATATGTGTAAATGGATAATTATGCAGATGAATAACGGTAAATATGGTGAAGGGTTAAGCAAACAATTATTTAGCGAAGAGGTTCACGATGATATGTGGTCACCGCAAACAATAATGGATGTGAGAGGGCCATCGCCTTACAATACACACTTTGCAAGCTATGGCCTTGGTTGGTTCCTGGCCGATGCAAAGGGATATAAACAGGTATCGCATACCGGAGGGCTTGCGGGTATTGTAACACAGGTAACACTTATTCCCGAAATGAAACTTGGTATAATTGTATTTACCAATCAGCAATCGGGTGCGGCCTTTACAGCAATAACCAATACGATTAAAGATAGTTATTTTGGCATGCCCCCTGTCGACAGGGTGAAGCAAATGCACGACAGGGTATTAGCCAGTGAAGCTAATGCAAAAAAAATTACAGGGGACATATGGAAAGATATCGAAGCTCAACAAAAAAATAATGCCGCAAAGCCAGATATCAATAATTTCACAGGGACTTATACTGACAAATGGTTTGGAGATATTAGCATTTCAGTAAAGAATGGAAAGCTTTGGTTCGATTCTAAAAGATCATTTCTGCTTAACGGCGAAATGTTGCCTTATAAAGGAAATACATTCGTAGTGAAATGGGTAGAAAGAAGCCTGGATGCGGATGCTTTTGTGATGTTTGACCTGGACAACGATGGCAAACCGTCACACATTAAAATGAAATCCATTTCACCGCTAACAGATTTTAGTTTCGACTTCCAGGATCTTGATTTTACAAAAGTGAAATAATTGACCAGGTTATTAATTCAAAAGTTACCTGGTGCCAGGTTAATTATAATTTGGAGTATGCCCTGCAAAGCCGCAAGGGCACAGAGCATTTCTTTGTGTTCTTAGTGACTTGGTGGGAAAATCTATCACGGCATAACGCACTTAACTTAACACTAAGTATTATCTTAAATAATGATTTTCAGGGAAGCGAAAATAGAAGATATAAAAGAAATGCAGATCGTGCGTAATTCCGTAAAAGAAAATGTATTGTCAAATCCTGCGCTGGTTACTGACAAGGATTGCGAAGATTATATAACATTACGTGGGAAAGGTTGGGTATGTGAAATCAATAATTCTGTTATTGGGTTTGCAATTGCCGACCTGGAAGAAAATAATATCTGGGCTTTATTTTTACAGCCTGAGCATGAAAAGAGAGGTATTGGAAAAGAACTGCATCACATGATGCTTGAATGGTATTTCTCAAAAACACAGGAAAAAATTTGGTTAGGCACCGCTCCAAACACCAGGGCTGAAAGGTTTTATAGAAAGTGCGGGTGGAAAGAAGTTGGGACACATGGAAAGGGCGAAATAAAATTTGAAATGACTTATGATGAGTGGAGGCGAATTAAAAGTTTATAACACAAATTTTATGCACGAATTACACGAATTACAGAAATTGACAACGCGAATTTGATACACGAATTAAAGCGGCGTAAAGTATTCATCTTATAATTTGAGTAATTCGTATAATCAATGTAATTCGTGATTAAAAAGATAACAAGAATTTGATGCACGAATCAGGGAGGTGTAAAGTGCTCATCTTATAATTTGCGTAATTGGTATAATCAGTGTAATTCGTGATTAAAAAAATCAACATGAGCAAAGAAGAAACAAAAGACTTACTAAAATTTCTCGCACCGTTCACTGATGAAATTCAGGAAATCGCTTTATGGCTCAGAGAATTTGTGTGGGACTTATATCCTGATGCCAACGAACTGATTTATGATAATTACAATGCATTGGCTTTTGGATGGTCGCCATCCGGCAAACTGGGTGAGGCATTTTGTTCCGTAGCAGTTTACGGTGATCAGTATGTTCACTTTGGTTTCTACCGGGGTTCTAAAATTGCTGATCCTGAAAAGATCCTTTTGGGTAAAGGGAATCAATACAGGTATATAAAAGTGAAAACAAAAAAAGATTTCCCAAAAGTGTATATAAAAAAGCTTTTGAAAGAAGCATATGCTTATTCTTTGGCAAAAATGGAACTTGCCGCTACTGCACGGCCCGCTAAAAAACAAATCGTTAAAGGAACTACAGTAACAAAATCAAGTTTACCAGTAAAAAGAAGGCCCGGAATTATACCGGCAAAGAAAAAATAATCATGTAATTGTCATATTTTTTACATATTTTAAAGATTGCTCAACACTTCTTTTCCTTAAGCAACTTTATTCTAAAATTCCCCGTTAAGAAAAAAAAACAGGCCTCCCGACTGCAAAAATAATTTCCTCCCTGAAGCCGGGGATATCTTTCTCAATCGGGTATTTAATCACAATTCTAAATCATAAAAAATGAAAAAGATTGCTTATGGGGTTATTTCTCCTCCGTTAAAAGGGTTCTTTGCTTTATGTATGTTTTTTATTGTAAGTGCAGGTTGTCGAAAACATGATGTTCATTTCCTGTTGAGCGGCTACCAGAAAACGGTTCTTGTTGCTGACGTGGATGGCTTTGGAGCAGGACGACTTGATCCTACTCTTGTAAATGCCTGGGGAATTGCTGTTGCACCATCCGGGCCGATATGGATTGCTTCCAACCATACCAGCCTCACGCAGGTTTACGATAAGGCCGGCGCCACGTTAATACCTCCAATTACTATTTCAGCCGGTGAAGGTGCTCCTACGGGCGTTGTTTTTAATGGCACTTCAAATTTTGTAGTTCCGGATAATGGTAAGCCGGGAAGATTTATCTTTTCGGGTGAAGATGGAACAATAAATGCATGGAATGGAGGAACTTCTACATTTAAAGTGGCAGACCAGTCTGCATGGGATGCTGTTTATAAAGGACTTGCTATGGGCAGCGTTGGTGCAGATACTTTCCTGTATGCCACTAATTTCAAAGGCGGGAAAATTGATGTTTTTGATAAAGATTACAAATTGGTTACCGATAAACCCTTTTGGGATCCTCTCATTCCTAATGGATTTGCACCTTTCAATATAAGGAATATTGGTGGCTGGCTCTATATTACCTATGCAAAATTAAAAGGGCCCGATAACGAAGATGACGAGAAAGGGCCGGGTAATGGATTTATAGATATTTATAACACCAGCGGCAAACTGATCAAACGTTTTGCGTCAAGAGGAGCTCTTAATTCTCCCTGGGGAATGGTTGAGGCATCACAGGGATTTGGTACAATTGGAAACGCGATCCTGGTTGGAAACTTTGGGGATGGACGTATCAATGTTTTTGATTCACAGGGTAGATTTTTCGGGCACCTTAATGATGATAAAGGACAACCCATTGAGATTGATGGATTGTGGGCTCTTGAAAATAATGTTCCAAATGCAGATCCGAACCAGCTGTTTTTTACTGCGGGTCCGGGTGGTGAGGAACATGGTCTTTTCGGTTACTTGCTTAAGAAGCAATAAATAACGTTGCTGCCTTAATTATAGATAGCCCTGTAAACATAAAATTTTGCAGGGCTATTTAATTTATTAATGGACCCGGTTTGGGTTTTATTGGTCAAACTGCGTTTAGCATTGACCGTTATATAGCCTACGGATTAGCATGGTTTGTAAAATGCCACGTTCTTACTAAAATTATTTGATGAGGATTGAAAAGCAGGAGGGCCATCACTCCGGTACGCTTACAATACTGGAGCACAATATCACAACAAAAAGGATCAGGGGAAATTTTAATTTTCATGCGAGCGAAGTACCGGGCACCAAAGTATCTGAGTTGACCGAAGGGTATTTCTCGGTAATCTATCAATAAGATTCTTTATACCTGTAATCTTAATTAAACATTTGTAAGAAGGTTAGTTGGTGATATTGTCGCAAGAATTAGTTTTAATAAAATGTAGAAAAACAAAATAAAATGGCAACATGTTTTTATGAATATATTTGGCCGTTATTCCATAATAATAACATTTTTTCCTTTATTTCTTTGTATGGTTAGAACGCCTCCTCTCAAAAGCGGCTTCCACGAATAGCCTTCTGCGGAACTGGTTTCCTCTATTGGCTTGTTGTTTAGTAATACGCGTGAGGGTTTGTTTTTAAGTTTTAGAATTTCAACTCCAGTAACACCATAAGCCCGGTAAAACAAGGTCACTTTATTGGTATCAACCTTATCAAAATCAGGCACAAGAAATTTCTTAAGATTTCCTTTATAGTCTGATTGTTGTATAACAGAAGTAGAAGAAAGAATATGATCCTCATCGGCGGTAAGTTGTGGGTCAGCGGCCATTGCACGCAGGAAATGACGTACGTAATCGCCATAGCCGTCAGTGAGCCAGGGTTCATCCTGCGGGAAACAATTTTTTCCATCGAAGTCAACGGAGTAAGTTGCCCAGCTCAATTGCCTGATAGCGTTTATATAAAATGTACTGTCGTGGGTAAGTGAAACATATAATAATTCATCGGCCCCCTGTCTTGAAGTATGGCTTTCTCCTGGAGTTTGATAAACGGTTTGTTCGTTGGTAACAACGACGCCATATTTCTTCCATTTGTCATTGGCAAAATTTTTATGAACCCACTCAATAATATTTCTTACCTGCTCATTCCATTTGGGGAAATATGCCGGATGCTCCATTATAAAACGGGCAAATGTCATTGCATTGATCTGTGTGTCGCTCCACCAGTCAACATCTTCAAAAAAAGGGCCCCACTTGTTATTGGGTAGTGGGTATTTTTTCATCCATGCAAGCAATAAATCAAAGCTTTTTTTATAGGCTGTTACATTTCCTTTTTTTAATTCAATCAAATCAAGAAACAGTTGCATCGTGGGCGCCCAGTTGCTTGTGTAGCCCGCAGAATCAATGGCGCCGCCTGTGAAATCGTGGTGCCGCAGCAGCGCAGTTTTGCCGGTAAAGGCATTTACTTTAAAAGGAAGGGGTGAATGATCCAGGTCACCTTTTGTAACATGCGAGGCAAGTGTATTGGCAATTTTTACAGCGGCATCAAGATATACCTCATCTTCTTTTATCTTATATATATGAACAAGCTCCAGTCCGAATGATCCTGCTTTATCAGGCTGCGTAACGTCTTTACCGGCCTTCATATCGCCGTCAAAAATTCCTGAATAGACCAATGTGTTATAAGGAAAAGGAATATCCGGCCATTTTGCATTGGACGGCGATAACCCATGTGTAAGATAATACCCCGCGATAAAACACATATTTTCTTTTACTCTTTCATTGCCGGTATAAGCATACAATAAACGCCAGGATGAAAGCGCCATAGCTAACTGGTCGCCGCCCATGCCACGGGGATCATCAAAGTTGGGGTTCCACACCTGGTGGTTCATATAATAGGGGAGGCCATTCATATCGTGGCGCATCGTGTCCCAGAAATTCCATACAATGCGGATTATGTGGTCATAAGATGTTCCGGGATCAGCATTGTACCAGGGAATTATATTGCCATTTGTATCTGTTTGTATGGGATGATAAATAAGTTGTTCCTGCTGCGCAAATGATTTGTTGTTTACGATGAGCTGGAAAAATATCAAAACAAAAAAAGTCATTCTCATAGAAAAATTATTGAAGCATAAAGAAACATTTAAGATACAGAAAGAATTTTATTATTGATAAAGAATGGAAGAAGAATAAAAGCACTTTATCAAAAGCGGAGCCTGGATGATAACCCGGCAAAGAAATTATGACAGTTTTGATGCAATCAGCTAACTATACAACATCAAACAGCACGAAACCTTGTTTTTTATCGGTACCTTTAGCACATTATTTTGAATGCGGTATCGGGCCATAAAAAACAACTGATGACCATAACGAATAAACCTAACTGGCTACTTGCGATCGGGCTTCCATTCTGCATATTTTTGGCATGTTTCTTTATCACCCTTTCATCAGCGTTTAAATTGAATGCGGATCTACTGTCAAACGCAATTGTAATTGATCTGCTTATTACTGCACCGGTAGTTTATTTTTTCGCAATTCGAAAAAGCAGGGTATCTAAATTATCGGTCGCGCGGGTTTTTATTGTGGGATTATTAATTGCGCCATTAATACTAAGTGCTCACTCAAACGCCTTTTTACATTTTATTAAAATATGGGTTTCGCCACTTATTGAAGGAACAGTTATATTTATTATTGGCAGAAAATTTTATGTAGCCAATAAAAAGACGGGGCAACCGGGTACGAATAGTGCTGATTTTCTCTTGCACTGCAGAATGGTTATGCACCAGGTTGTAGGGAATCAGAAGGCAGGAAATATTATATCATCTGAAATTGCAGTTTTGTACTATGCATTTATGGGGAGAAAAGATAAAACTATAGACTACCAGTCGAAGTTTACTTCGTATAAAGAAAATGGGATAATCCTGGTACTTGGCACATTTTTATCATTATTCTTAATTGAAACAACGGGCACTCACTTTCTTTTAAATTTATGGAACCCTAAAGTTGCATGGACGCTCTCTGTATTGAGTTTTTACACATGCATCCAATTGTATGCACATATTAAAGCTATCAAAGCAAGGCCCATAATCCTTGGTGTTGATTCATTGGGAATTCACAATGGGCTTGCAGGCGACGCTGTTATAGAATATAACAATATTGAAAAAGTTGAACTCTCAAAAAAAATACCCATTGGCCGTGAATCAATAAAAATAGCATTGATTAAAGGACTGGAGAATCACAATTGTGTTATTTATTTGAAACAACCCATCCAGGTAACAAAAATATTTGGCATAAAAAAAACAACTGATACTATTTTATTTTTTGTTGACAGGCCTAAAGACTTTGTGGCTGCATTAAAATTAAAATTGATCAATAGCGCCAGTTAGCATTAAGTACTTCTTTATGGCTTAAAGGAAAAAGCGACGTAGACAAGCAGGGAGTTTTTAAACAAATAATTGACCAAGTACAAATGCGAGTTCCGGGTCTCCTTTTACGCTGCTGACTAAAGATTGAAACGGCAATAGGCTTCTTTCTTACGCCAGGTTAAACTGTTTGGTATTCCGGGATGACGGGCACGTATTTTATTATTATTCTTCAACCGGCAAATCGGTAATAGTTGAACTTTCAATTAATTGAGGAACAACATTTACGTGGCGTACGGAGAGTTCTATCGGAAGAACTTCTGGTATTTGTTTTTTGGTGTATGCCTGGCTTAAAGTATTTATTTTACGTGCCTGGGGTAAAAAACTGCTTTCTAATGAACCAATAGTTTTATTATAATGTGTGATCGTACCATTTAGACCTTTGCCGATGTTAACTAAATGATCCATCAACACTGCACTGCGATCATGCAATTCCACCGCTGCATCCCTGATTGATTCAATATTTTCCATCGTTTTAAGTTGATTCCAGCTATAACCAACGCCTAATAAAATAGATAACAGAATAGTGGGCGTGGCAATAATAATTCTATTTTTCATAGCATCTTCAATCATTTCCGGATATGCCTGTGATGCTACCGCATAGGACGATTCAATATGCATATACATAATAACAAAATCAGGCGCATCATTAAACTGGCTCCAATAGGCTTTTGCACTAAGCTTTCTTAAGTGATCTTTTACTGCTACAACATGTTGCCCCAATAGTAATTTTTGCTGCTGTTGATCATCTGTTTCAAACATTTTCATATAAGAAGAGAGCGGAGCCTTACTATCCACAACTAAAGTTTTATTACCGGGCAATTTAATTATCATATCCGGCCTTAATTTTCCGGTTTCGTCTTCTACGCTTACCTGTTCTTCAAAATCACAATGCTCAAACATTCCGGCATGTTCCACTAATCTGCGTAAAGCTATTTCACCATAACGCCCCCTGCTGTGGCTTGTTTTTAAGGCTCCCACCAAATTAGTAGTTTCTTTTTTTAATCCTTCTGTTGTTATTTTCACCTGGTCTAAATAATTCCAAATATCACTATATGCCCTGATTCGCCTACCCTCCAAATCCTGGATTTTAGTATCCATAGTTTTTAATGATTCACCTAAGGGCCTTACCAATTCCCCAATAGCCTGTTCTTTCTTTTCAAACTCTCCTCTTGCTTCTGTAACTTTCTCCTCCAATTTGGCTTTTGCTAATTCTACAAAGGATGTATTATTATTTTGCAGGGCATCAGCTGATAATGCTCCGAAAGCATCTTTTAAATTTTTTTGAGCATCCTCAACAAACTTTTGCTGATCTTCCAGGCGTTGCATTGTAGCATTCTCAGTAGCTGCTAAACCGGCATTTTCTTCTTTTACTACCACTACCTGCTTACGCAGTTCCTCTATATCATTGGTTAAGTCACTTTCTCTTTTTTGTAATTCTTCGATGGTTTCTTTTACATTGAGCAAGGTTGTTTCTGCTGTAGTCTTTGCTTCCAAAGCGCTTGTCAAATTTTCCTGTTTTATAGTTAGCTGCTGCTTATAATCCCTTAATGAATCAGCCAGAATTTCTACTTCTTTAACCGATCCTGCCTTTTCCTGTTGTACCTGACCTAATTCCTTTTGCGACAATCTCAATTTTTCATTCGCATCGGCTACCTCTTGTTGCATCTTTAATGCAAACTGTTCTGCTGCTTCAAATTTTGTTTGAAGTTCAGTGATCTTGGAATTTGAATTACTTTTTGCAATAAACCAGGCAATTATAGCGCCCACAAGAAAAGCTATTAACCCGATAATTAAAAATTCTATATTCATAAAAAAAGGTTTAGATCAATGGCACATTCAGCTTACTTATCTTTCGATCACTCGTTTGCTTCCAACTCCACCATTCTAAAAGTAGTATCAGGCATATCATCCCATGTGCGTTCTTTTAAGATTCTGCCTGCTTTTTTCTTATTTGTGCCGCCCCATTGTTTGAAGAAAAATTTCACATCCGCAGCTTCACATTGGTCCAAAATATCCAATACCCAATCTTCATTCATTGGTCTTGGTGTTCTTCCACTTTCGCCACCTACAATAACCCAATCAATTCCTTGCAAATTCATATTGGGCAGCGAACCTATTAATGGCTCACAAGACAAAAATTTCACTTTTGCTCCTGTTTGCCGTAAATCATCTACCCGATATATTACCTTTTCATTTTCTACCGAAACACCCATCCAAATATTATGGCCCCATCTTAACTTTCGATTATGCTTTAATAAAATATCGCTTCGTTTGGTCAATATTTGAAATACATGTTGCGGGCAATTATTCATTACATCAAAAACTTTTTGTATAAATGAAAGCGGAACATCTTTATGAAACAGGTCGCTCATGGAATTGACAAATACAACTTTCGGCTGCTTCCATGTATAAGGGACATTTAAAGCATCTTCATGTATTGCTAACTTAAAGCCATTCACATATTTCTCAATGCCCATTGCCAACAGGCGTTTTGCCATTACTTCTGCATAACAATATTTGCAACCCGCAGAGATTTTAGTACAACCTGTGGTAGGATTCCAAGTCATTTCTGTCCATTCTATGTGAGATTGTGCCATTACTAAATAAGTTTAATATTAACTAATCGTTTTTCGTCCCCTAAATAGTAGCTTAATGCAGCTTTACCATCTAATGATTTCAGTTGTATCATATTTATTTTTTTTATTTCATCTAAAACAGCTTTTGTGTGTTTTGGTAAAAAATTGTTTTCTAACCCAAAGTCTAAAAGAGCAACATTGGTCGCATCAGCATTAGACTTTAAGTAGTTAAACACTTTTTCCTGATAACCTGATATTTTCATTTCATCAAAAAGCTCAAGTTTAATTTCATCACCTATTTTGAATCCATCCCCATGTTTCTTGTCAATGCTCCATTTAGCATCTAACATTTTTTGAAATCCTTTTTTATTACTTGTAAAAAAGAAAATACAAAACCAATTATTGCTTTCTCTTTCAATTTTAAACGAATCAACATATCTTAAATCCATATACACCTTAAACTGTTCCTGTATCCTGTAAATAAAATCCTTTTGACTATTGATATGAGGAATATTTTCAAGACTTCCAAATAATTTGATCAAAAAAAACCTTAATGCCTTGCCTCCTTTAAAATCTTCATCCTTTGATTTGTTTGCGAATCTTGACATAAAATAAATTGGCAGAAAAAGAATTACTTCCGTTTTACCATTTTGGACTAACCTTTTAATTTCATTAGGATCTATTTCTTTATAACCCCAGGGATCTATAAAAACTAATGCCCGCTCATCTCCCTTTAATTTACTTGTCCTTTCAATTACTTTTTGAACTATTGATGTATAATCGATTTTGGAATAGCCAATCTTGGCATTATTTGGGCAAAATATTTTTGAAGCATATTCTTTTACTCTATCAATTTTTAATTTATCAGTTTCGATTTCTGATACTTCGGAATCATTAAACGTTATAAAAAGATTTGGGCACGAATTGTTGTTAGCGTAATAGTGATTCTTTATGCATTCAAGTGCTACAATTGGGCTTCCTTTTCCGCCGTCTTTATAAACACCTTCACCACAAAACAAATCATAGAGATAAATATTCTTTATCGTGCTTCTTGCGAGCACGTTTAAATAGATAGAAAAATATCTGCCATAAAGTTTTACTTTAGCTTCTGAATGGTCTAATAGATTTGTTTGGGATTCTGATTTTGCCATTTTAAAGAGTTATAGCAAAAGCGCTTGCGTTTTACGCTTTCAATTCGAAATATTAAGTATTAATCGATCAACCGTCGCCTGGTTATATTTAGATGCTATACTGGGCAAGGAGTAAAAAAGTGAATTGATTTTCCCGCACTTTTATATATTAAATCCCTACCAGCAAACCTTAGTAGAATGAACTTCATTAATGATCAACCTTATTACCTTATTACCAATAATTACAATATATAATAGTCAATCATTTAATAAGGTAATAAGGTTATAACTATTCAATAAGTCACTTTCTACTAAGGTTTAAAATCCAATGAGTTTATCCACTTTCACTTTAAAAGTCAGCACATGGACATTTTGAAATTAAGTAATTTAAAATGTCACTAATTTATCCCCTGTGAAGTATAGATGCACGAACTAATCGGTAATGATAGCATTCACGCCGTAGGAGGAAAGTGCTCAGTTTTTACAAATATAGTTTCGGAAACCTTATTGCCTGTAGAAGTCAATTTTTCATAATTTAAACAGCAGGATTTTTTCTTCCTATGCTTGTGGGCCACAAAATAAAAGTTTAAAAAGTAAAGCGATAGTGCTTGCCAACAAATTTAGTAAATAGTAAATTATTTAGCAAAAAATATTTCCTTTATCCAATTACCTCCTTCACCAACTCATCAATCTCCTCCATTTCTTCTTTCAAATGTTTCTTAATCTCCATCCTCAACCTTCCTAAAAATATTGCTGAAAGCTCCTGCTTTGGTACATTAGCAATTAAATATGCTTTTGCTTTTTCGTGTGCCTGCTCGCTTAATTTTGCCAGTTGGTTATGCACTTTGTTTTTCTCATTAAACTTTGGATAGAAAATATCTAATATCTTTTTGTGTACATGTCTTGCCCCAAACAAACCTGTAGCCTGAAAATCTTTCATCATTTTATTTGGAGCAGAAGAATTTAAAATTGCAGATAAATAATAAGCGTCGTTTTTTACGGAAGTTGTAAATATGTATGCTTTGTGGTCAGCTAAAAATTCCAAATCAAACTTACCTCTTTCTATCACAACTGAATTAGCATCTTTTCCTGAAGTATTATATAAAACAACAAATGGATCATTTAAATTTTGTTCACTTAATTTATTCTGCCAGTTTAAATAGTTTTCACTACTGATAATTTGATTCTTTTCTGTTCTGTGTATCTTCCAAATATTTTCAACGTTTGAAAACCATTTTGAAGCATTCAAATAACCTTGTCTTTGTATATCAATTGCATCGTGCAGTTTTATTTTTTTCATACCGTCATTTGTCTCAACTGTTACAGGCAACACAACCAGATCCGGTTTGTACAATGCAAATGGCAAAATGCTTTTAGATAAGGCTGTCCTAAACAAAAACCGGCTTTCCATCTTTCCATTAAAGTCTATTTCTTTCCATGGCATTTTTGCATCAGGCTTTATCGCATCTGCTGTTTTTATATGTAATATCCGGTCGTCAAAGTCTGGCACATCCTGTGTTAGTTCTACAAAATAGAACGAACGGGGCACTATGGTTGCGCCCTGTTTAAATTGCTTTTTATATGGATTTACCTTTGTATTGGTTTTGGTTTCTTTAGTGCTTAATGCTGTTGACTTGCCCTGCTTCACATAAAACCAGGTAACAGGTTGCTCGGTTAATTTGGAAGCAGCGATCTGCAGGTTACAATTATGTGCCGGCAAACTGGCTGTTAATATAAGCCCTGGCAAACCTTCGGTTGGGATCTTTCTTTTGTCTTTTGTTCTTTCAGCAAACAATACACTACTTGGTATATTCGCAGATTTAACCTGCAAAAAGTATTTCTGTATGTGAACTTGTCTGTCTTGCTTCACCTTATTTTTTTTGATGACTATTTTTCGTTCTCCGGAAGTGTTTTTACCTAATTAACCTGGGTTGCCGGATAAAAAGAACATTAATAAAGAGCAATTTTGAGCTGGCACGCATAAAACATCTTTACCAATGCTCAAAGAGATAAAATTATAGTATTTTTTTGTTTTGTGGGTGACGTGTATCTTTTACTTGTTATCTTCAACATTTGATTTTCAATTAGTCTCACAATGCTATCTTCTCAGAAACATTTATTTCAATTGCCGGATGATATTGTTTATTTGAATTGTGCTTATATGTCCCCATTTCTAAGATCGGTTGAGGAAGCAGGGATTAAGGGAATATCGAGGAAGAGAAATCCGGGATCTATAAGGTCCGCTGATTTTTTTAGTGAGGCCGAAGAAATACGTATAAAGCTGGGCAGCATCATTAATGCATCACCCCGGCAAATTGCTATCATCCCTTCTGCGTCTTATGGACTTAAATCCGTTGTAAATAATCTACCTGTTAATAATGGTAAATACGCGATAACCGTTTCAGAAGAATTTCCAAGTGGCTATTATTCCATTTTAAACTGGTGCAAAAAAAATAATAAGGAGCTAAAAGTAATTTCGCCACCGGGTAGCTTACATGAAAGAGGAAAAAATTGGAACGACAAAATATTAGAAGCGATCAACACCGGTACAGCAGTAGTTATCATATCCAGCATACACTGGGCAGACGGCACAAAGTTTGACTTACAAAAAATCGGTGAAAGATGTAAGGAAGTTAACGCTTTATTTGTTGTTGACGGAACTCAATCTGTTGGAGCCCTTCCAATTGACGTAGTAACATACCACATTGACGCCCTGGTTTGTGCGGGATACAAATGGTTATTGGCTCCATACTCTATAGGCTTTGCCTATTTCAGCGAATATTTTAATGAAGGCGTTCCGTTGGAAGATACTTGGATGAATAAATCCAATGCCAGTAATTTTGCACGTTTAGCATCTTATGTTGACAAATATAAGGAGGGAGCAGCAAGATATAATGCCGGCGAATTCAGCAACTTCATTCTTACACCCATGTTCAATACTGCATTAGAACAAATCATTACCTGGGAAGTAAATTTAATCCAGGATTATTGTAGTGATCTCATAAAGCCGCTTGTACAGGTATTAAAAGAAAAGGTTTTTTGGATAGAGGATGAAAGTTACAGGACCAATCACCTGTTTGGTTTTTTGTTACCGCAAAATCTCAGTTCAACTCATTTTTTAGAGAAGCTGGAAGAAAGAAATATTTTTGTTTCAATACGCGGTGACGCAATCCGGGTGTCGGCGCATTTATATAACACTGAAAGTGATATTGAAGCTCTAACTGAAATATTGACGACCTTATAATTAAGGAAAAAACATTAGTATCACAATAAGATAAAAAGTATACTATGTCTAATACTGTTTACATCGCTACAGGTATCGATGGTTATATCGCCCGCGAAGATGGTAGCATGGACTGGTTGATGGAATTGCCCAATCCTGGCAATAGCGACTATGGCTTCTCCGTGTTTCTGGATGGAATAGATGGAATAATAATGGGAAGAATATCATTTGAAACAGTACTGGCATTTAAAGAGTGGCCTTATCCCGAAACCAAACCAATATTTGTATAAGTAATTCTTTAGTTGAGTTACCAGCCGGGTTACCTACAAAAGTGGAACTCATAAAAGGTAAATTGAAAACGATCATTGAATTTCTCAAGGATAAAGGGATCAATAATCTTGATACCGATGGTGGAAAAACCGTACAGAGTTTTTTGAAGTAAGATTTAATAGACGAGATGATGATAATAAGAATTCCTATACTTCCTGGTTCAGGAATTCCTTTGTTCGATTAGAACAATTTAGAACGATAATTAAGGGCTTGTATATTCTTATAGCCGGTATTTTAAATCCTGCAATT
>JBDTZL010000299.1:0-2969 GCA_040005125.1 Ginsengibacter sp. | reverse complement strand
GATTGCCAGCCCAATCCCTGCGAAAAGAAAAGGTATTGAAAGCAGCCAAGCATAAGGCCGTTGCTCCACATTAGCAATATGGTTCCTATGCCAAACAAAACCCCGAACACCACACTCTTAAATGCAACGCTGATATTATTATAAGCGATATGAACAAACATTGAAAACGGGTTGGAATCTTTATACACACCAAACGGGTCTCCCTTCCGGATACGTGAAATGGTTTCATCATAATAACCCGGTTGTACTTTGTGGTTAAAAAAATCTGCGGCATAATTCGGATCTGTTGAAGAAGAAACTACCCCTATCGTAACAAATACCACGAACAAAATAAATGTAAAAAGAAAAGTCTTGTGGTAACGCCGAAAGAGCAATGGAAGCTCATACTTCCAGAAGATCCATACCCTTGAATATTTTTGCTTTTTATTCTGGTAAATGCTCTGGTAAATTCCAGCGGCAATTCCATTGATCCATCGGGTAACCTTACTCTGCGGATAAAAAGTTTTTGCATAGGAAAGATCGTCCAGCAGGGTTACAAACCTGTCGGCCATTTCATCGGGGTCCTTTGATTCGTCATGCTGATATTGATTCCACTTATCAACATTCTTTTTAATAAATCTCGCTTCACGCATTTCATAAAATTAAGAGGCCTCGACGCCCATAGGATAATACTATTAAGTTAACCAACTTTTATTACCTGAACATCGATTATTGAATATTAAATATTTTTTAAAGTTGAACTAAAAACTCCCAATATTCAAGTTGAACGCAGGGATAGAGTGAGAAGCCATATACAAATATAACCGACTTAAAATTGAGGCAATTTAACAGGCCAAAAAAATAAAAAATGTAATTCTGTTCTAAAACAATAATTTGCTTTATGGGCGTTATCCAGATAGCTACACCTTTTAATATCGACCTCGAATTTGAAATAGCTGAGTTTCATAAACGGCTGTTTGCCTACCTCCTGGATTTTACTTTGCTGCTTTTATATTTTGTAAGCATGAAATATTTCTATTATGGGGGATTTGACAAGGTAAGCCGCGAAATATTGCAAAACCACGTGGGCATTGATATTCTTACCATTTCTATGCCGATGCTGTTGTATTCGCTTGTAACAGAAGTGATGATGCATGGGCAAACTATTGGCAAAAAACTGATGAACATACGGGTGATAAGTCTTGACGGCGGAGAGCCGGAACTCAGCCAGTTTATAATAAGATGGATGTTTAAAGCCTTTGAATGGCCATTCTTTTTTGGATATACCGTTCTTAGCCGTGAGAGTCTCGTCGTTTACATCCTTATTACAAGCTTCCTGGGAATTATAGTAGTGATTATTATTGCTGTAACAAAAAGAAATCAACGCCTTGGAGACCTGGCTGCCAACACCGTGGTGGTAAATACCAAATCAATATTTTCGGTACAGGACACTGTCTTTATGGAAATTAAACAAGACGATTATGTAGTTAAATTTCCTGAAGTTTTAAAACTTTCTGACCGGGACATTAATACCGTAAAAAATGTTATTAACCAGTTTTACAAAAATAACAATACGCAAACCTCTATGCGTGTCGCTTATAAAGTTCAGGAAGTATTGAAGATTCATACCGATTTATCTGCAATTGATTTTTTAGAAAAGCTGCTGGCAGATTATAATTATCTTGCTACAAAATAATACGGGTGTAAAAAAATTGCACTAATGTATTGCCGCAGCTATTATCCCTCCTATAAAAGCCAATGCATAAAAAGAAAGGATAACGATTGTAAAAATCCCATAAAATTTAAACATTGATTTCAGGTTCATTAGTGATTCATCAAAATTTTCCTGGCTCACTCCATTCACTGCAGACTGCATTTTCACCGAAAATTTGTACAAATAAAAACATGGAAAAAATAATACCAGTGCGAGAATCAAATAGACTATCATTATCCCAATCTTCATACCTTGAGAAAAACCGTTAGGCATACCAGGAGAAGAAGCTAGTTGTGAAAGAAAAAGCGGGATAAAAAAAGCTATTATCATCATAATTCCACATAATATAAACCCTGTAATTGCCAAAAATTTCCCCCAACGGGCCGAGTCCATCAAATAGCTTTGTGCCTGTGGAGACACCTGCAAATCATTGCTGAGCAGATCAAGATTTTCCAATTTGCTGGTTTTAAATCTATATAAATTATGGAGTTTTAAAAGGTGATCCTTAATACGCCCTGGCAAATAAAACTCTTTCCCTGCTTGGTTTCCCGGTTAAAATACAACTCCCTACTTCCTGTACATTGTTGAGTGGGATGCAGCGAATAGTGGCTTTGGAAAGCTCTTTTATCTTCTCTTCTGTTTCTGCAGTTCCATCCCAGTGTGCAGAAATAAATCCACCTTTCCCGTCAAGGAGTTCTTCAAATTTTGCCCAGGTGTCGGCCTTTGTAATATTTTCGTCCCGGAAAACTTTTGCTTTATTATAAATATTCTTCTGAATATCATGTAACAAAACGGCAACTGTATTAGCAAGCCCGTCCATGGAAACTGATATTTTCTCTTTGGTATCTCTCCTGGCAATTTCAACGATATTCTTTTCCATGTCTCTTGCACCAATGGCAATACGCACCGGTACGCCTTTCAATTCATACTCCGCAAATTTCCACCCCGGGCGGCTATTCTCATCACTATCATACTTTACACGTATGCCCAACGCTTTAAAATCTTCCATGAATGATTTTACTTTTTCATCAATCATTTGCTTTTGCTCGCTGCCTTTGTGAATAGGGATGATTACAACCTGCACAGGCGCCAGTTTAGGCGGAAGCACGAGCCCGTCGTCATCACTGTGAGCCATCACCAACGCACCAATCAATCTCCAGCTTACGCCCCAGCTCGATGCCCACACATAATCAAGTTTATTATCCTTATCAGTAAATTGGACATCAAAAGCTTTTGCAAAATTTTGTCCCAGGAAATGCGAAGTGCCCGCCTGCAA
>JBDTZL010000086.1:0-9966 GCA_040005125.1 Ginsengibacter sp. | reverse complement strand
TATCCGTTACCGTTATGAATTGCGGGGGCCGGGAGACCGGGGTCACTTATCTTTTATTATTTATATTATTGATCACAAATCAGAAAATAAGTGACCGCGCTGTACCTGTTTACCTGCCAGGAAGCGATGCGCAAGGGCTGACGTTAAAGTTGCTTCGGCACATTGTATTTGCATGGAATTTTATTTCAAAATGTCTGATAAACATTATTCATCGCGTTTCCAGAAAGATATCCATAGGTTTATCTGTTCTTTTACTTCTTCAGAAAAATCTTTTATATCTTCTTCAGTTATGTAACCATCGTGTAGAATTGCGGCTACGGTTAAGAGGTACCTTGAGCCCCGCATATCATCGTACCGTCGTGCTATGTGTTTATTCTGCTCCATGATGGCGGCGAAAAGCTTGTGATATGCCTGTTTGTTATCAAGCTGGGCGTTACGCCATTCTTTAATGATTGTTTCTGCTTCCTCAAGGCTAACTACAAATTCAGCAAGAACGCCCTTTTCAATAGCCTCCCGGGCTATCTTCTTTTCTCTTTTACTAAGGTCAATCATTGTGTTGATTTTTTTAATATCCAAAATTAATTTATACAGGAATTTTCAAAAGAATCATCACCTACATCATTTATTTCCCCATTGTACTAAACAAGCTGCCAAATAATTTCAATGCATTCTCTACCACATTCGTATTGCTGACAGGGATTTTCAAATACGTTTTTCCTGTTGAAGAATCTGTCTCTGTAAGTTTATCAACAAGGCGCTGTGTGCTTTCAGGGTTGCTTAATACCTGTAATAAGTTCTCCAAAAATCCTGTGCCCTTTTCCAATACTTCATCTTCAATTACAGGCGCAGCTGTAACTATAGATTCTTCTCCGATAATCGTTTCTTCTTCAAACACTTCTTTCTGAGTTGTCTCAATTGCAGCCATCGATAGTTCTTTTTCAGTATTTATTTCTTCTGCCACGGAGGCAACATCCCCTGTGGCGCCAGGCAACCCACTTGTAATAGATTCCACCGATTTCATAAATTGTTTAAACTTGTCTTCACCAAGGAATATATTATTATCACCGCCATCTAAAATTCCCGCAGCAACGCCTCTTTTAAACTTCAGCACTTCAAGCATGCGCTCTTCAATAGTGCCCTGCGCCACGAGGTTAATAATGCTGACATTTTTCTTTTGCCCCATCCGGTATATACGGCCAATACGTTGCTCAAGCACTGCGGGGTTCCAGGGAATGTCAAGATTGATCATGTAAGAAGCAGTTTGCAGGTTGAGCCCCAAGCCACCCGCGTCTGTTGAAAGAAACACCCGGCAATCAACATCATTATTAAAATTTGTAAACAATGGCTGGCGGTCCTTACTGGGTATGCTTCCATGCAAATACTGAAACCCGATTTCTTTTTCGGTTAACATTTTTGCAACCAATCTTGTCATTCTTTCCCACTGGCTGAAAACGACAACTTTCTCGCCCGGCATCGAAATAATTTCATCGAGGATATTACTGAGTTCATTAAGTTTGGTTTGATAATTTGTTTCCTGGTCTATGATAAAAGTGGTGTCACAAACCATACGCATCAGGTTCAGATTGTTTAAAAGACGCTGCCTGTCTTCTTCATTCAAAAATTTCATCCTCTTCCATTTGTTCACCAGCTTTGAAACAATTTCCTTGAATTCCTCATGCATTTGAGCCTGTTCCACAGTCATGGGAACGAATAGGTTTTTATCCATTCTTGCAGGCAGGTCTTTCAGCACTTCTTTCTTTCTGCGGCGCAGCATTACATCTTTCAGCAATACACCAATGTCGTTCAAATCTTTATAGCCAATTACCTTATCAGTGCCGTCTTCTTTAACCTGGTGCTTCGATAAAAAATTATGCTTCGAGCCAAGGAGGTAGGGATCTACTATCTGCATCAGCGAATACAATTCTTCAACATTATTTTCGACCGGTGTACCGGTAAGCATAATAGCATACGTTGTTTTAATCCTCTTGATCTTTGCAGAAGTTTTTGCACGCCAGTTTTTGATGCGCTGGGCCTCATCAAGTATCAGCATATCTGCCTGCATATTGTTCAGGTAATCATAATCATTTGCCGCCACCTGGTAGCTGAGAATAAAATAATCATATTTATTGTTCTCATACATTTTCATTCTCACAAGCAGGTTACCTTCTACCACGCAAATATTTTTATTGCCCGTAAATTTTTCTATTTCATTTTTCCATTGATATTTTAATGAAGTGGGGCACACAATAATCGCTTTATTAATCTTAAACTCTTTACGCATTACTTCAGTTGCTACAATGGCCTGTAGTGTTTTACCAAGGCCCATATCGTCTGCCAGTATGGAGCGGCCTGCGCTCACAACAAATGAAACACCTGTTTGCTGGTATGGAAATAAGGGAGATTTGCTGATGCCATCCGAGAGTTCAATTTTCTGATGCTCCACTACATTTTTTCGCTGTATGTGGTTGCGGTTCTGTACAATAAATTCCATCGCATCATCATAACATCTGAATCCGATATGCAACATATGGGCTTTTGAAAGGAACTTTTCAAACTGCATAAAAGCTTGCGGCTTCAATACAAAATCCTTATCAAAGTAATTTGCTGCCAGCTTTGCAAACGCGTCATATTCTTCAGCGCCAATTCGCAGCTTTACTTTTCTTTGCCCGCGGTAATCCAGGTAAACAGAACTGTAGGGAGGTTTATAGGGTTGCTTCAATGCGCGGCGCAGCAATAGCTTTGCATTGATTTTAAGCAAAACCGCCTCAATGTGTTTACAGGTGCCTAACTGATTGGTCTTAAAATCAGGGCAGGTACAAAAGTTAAGGGAGTTATCCGCGCTGCGCAAGGCGACTTTATAATTGTTCTTAGAATTGATATTGTATACCCTGTAATCTGTGAACACAATCGCATCACCGGTTTTTTTAATGGTGAATTCTTCATCCTCCGCTATTTGTTTGCGCAGCGCCGATTGCCAATGGACATCGCTCATGTCTTCGGGTTTGCGGTTATGCGGGATACGTAATTTGAGTATTTTACGTTTGGCTGATTTCTTTTTCATGTATAAAAAATTGTTTCACAATGTTACAGTGAAGTAATTTTTTTTTAGAAAAAGTTTTACACTATTTACAAACTTTATTGACCCGGATATAATAATTATTCCCTGCGAGGTGCTAAATGATTTGTCTTGTTTGACTACCTAACTGCAAATACCTCATTTATACTTTTAACAGAGGTACATTTTCATCACAATAAATTATGTAATAAGAAAAGCAATTTCAGATATAAACAGGAAGCCCTGGCGGCACCACATCCACAATGTATCGTTTGAAAGAGGGATATATGCTTCAACCCGGACTTTGCGAATATTGTTCTCAGCGATAGTAATTAAATAGTATGGAGCAACCGAATTAGCCGGTAACGGCTCGTTTCCCGAAAAACACGAGTGTAGAAATAATACAATAATTAATATGGTTGAAATAAAACGCAACGAATAAAATTTTCTTTTCCCTGATTTTAGGATACCCCATATAACCGGTGGTGATTGTTATTAAAAATATGAGTTACTACCAACAAACTCCGTATTCGATTATAGCACGCATTTCACCCATATTATAATTTACTTCGTTGGTAGGAATATTTAATTGAAGTAAACCCGTGCCTTCGGGTCCGCCGAAATTTTTTATCCATTCTGTTATTGAGCCAAATTCATCAGTTGCCAGGGGAGTTATTCCATTACCGGGACCGATAACAGAAAAATTGCTGATAGTTGTAAACGACGTAAAAAGACCATCCCGGAAGCCTTCTGTTGTAGGATGCGATTCATAGATCCCTCGAATAAAATTCTTCTCAATATATTTTAAGCCAAATACTGCACCCGGTATGCTATCGTCATACTGTACAATACTACCCGAACTGTCCCTGGTATAAGCAATCGGGTTCAGGCCAAATAAAGCAATTTTTCCGTGGGCTTCGAGATATTTTAATACCAATGGTTTTCCCGGTTTTTCTTCTGCAATATTTATAGGAAACTTATTATCAGGAAAAACAATTACGCCGGGTGATGGATTAGTTAATTGTTCTTTCATCACCACTTCAAGCTGGCTTGAGTTTACTAACTGGTAGCCACAGGCAACGAAGTAATTTCTGAGATACTGATCTATATCATTTTGAAAATAACTATAATCATTCATGCCGGTCTTTCCTTCCCAGTAAACAAATTTTTTAGGGATAACTGTTGAAGAATCGGCGGTCGCATTTCCCTGCAATGCATAGAGCATGCCGTCCTCTGCACCACAATAAATAATGCCATCAGATATAACCGGTGTTGAAAAGGACCGGCAACCTATTGGGAAACTCCATTTTTCCAGGCCGGTATTGCTATTAACTGCATGTAAATTGCCGCTAAAATTAATATCATTAAAGTACAGCATATCGCCGGCTAAAGCAATAGAGGAAAAAATTGCGCTTTGAGCTTTAAACTTCCACTTCTCAGCCCCGGTATTTATATCAAGAGCCTGTACAAGATAATCGCTGCCGCATCCTGCAAATACAATCGCATCCTTTACTGCTGTAGATAGTATCCACGGTCCTTTGTGGTCATTTCGCCATTTTTCTTTTCCTGTATTAATATCTAATGCATAAATAATAGCATCACGCCCTCCCGAAACAACAATACCATTTGAAACAGATGGCGAGCAATAGATCGATTTACGATCATTATTTTTACTTTCAAAAGTATTTGACGCACCATCTGTGGCAAACTTCCATTGAAGATTGCCTGTGTTGCTATTAAGATCTATCAGCATACCTGAATTGGTTCCGAAAACCACATGATTTTGAAAAACAGCAGGTGTTGTTCGTATTCTTGCACCGGCATCATATTTCCATATCACCTTACCTGTGCTGACATTAAGAGCATATAAAAAACCGTCTCCGCTTCCTATGAAAAGAGTTTTGTCGACAATAACCGGCGATGAGAGATAATTATCCCAATAGTTTTCTTTACCCAGATCGTTTCCCATTTTTAATTTCCATGTTACTTTCCCGGTATTTGTTTGAAGTGCGTAGACGTAGCCATCCCTGCTTGCAAAATAGACAGTTGTTTTTGAAACCGCAGGAGATGAATAAACAGCACCCCCGGTTTTAAATTTCCAACGTTCCATTCCGGATTGGCTATCAAGCGCATAAAAATAACCGTCTCCACAGCCAAAATAAAGACTTCCTTTAAAGACCGCAGGCGTACTTCGGATAGGGCCTCCAGCTTTATAGCGAAACTTTATTCCTTTTAATTTATACACCGGGGCCTGGTTGGTTTCTCCTGTTAGCCGCGCATTGTTTCTAAACATGGCAACACCAGGGTCTCTTATCTTTTGTGTAAAAACGGCTTCAGATAAAAAACATGCAAAGCATACAAAAAAAATGTATTTGAAAAACAGGGGCTGCATTATATAATTTGTATTAATAAAGATTTAGAAAACTTGTGATAAGTATACATCGAATCTCATGAATTTATAGCAACCCTTTTTTGCGTAAAGGATCAATAAACATTCCTTATTCCTCTCGCTATCTTTCTTCTTTATTATTTAAGCTGTGAATGAGATAGCAATACAATTCTCGCTAATGTGTGCAAACATATCCTAGATGAATTACCAAAGCATGAAATATTACTGATGAGACATTGAATACGTATTTAAAAAAAAGATCCACGAAATTTTATTATATAATTTGTAAATAATCCCCACCTTCTGCATTACCTGTTTCTTTTATTAATCAATAATAAAACCGGGTTTAAGTCTAAAATGCATAAATTCTAACCAGGCCGGTTGTCTTTACAATTTGCAAGCAATACAATACATCCGAATCACCCTGGCTGCCTACAGTTTTAACACATGGGTAATATTAAAAAAAGAATTTACAAATAAGGGGTTTTGAAAGCGCCGCGCAGGGCATAGCCAACATGAAAACGAACCTTCATTTTGTCGATAATAAAAATATGGGAATGATTGACTGTTTTTTGCTATTTCGTCATTTCAAGGTGGGACTAATCGTATAAAGTTTTCCGCTTTCTATTTTTGTAGTCTCAAGAAGGTTGTTAAGAAGGTGCGTCAATTTTTCTATTTGCCCTTGCATTTTTGTAAGTAATACTTTGGTATTAGTATCCTGAGTTGCCAATTCCGTTTCCAGCAGCTGGGTATAGGCTTTAATACAAGTGATGGGTGTTTTTAAGTCATGGGAAGTTATAGTTACAAAATCAACCTTTTGTTGGGCAAGGGCAAGCAGGTGCTTTTGTTCTATAACTGTATTTTTTGCTTCCTGTACATTTTTTTCCAATGACCTTCTCCCGGTGATATCTTCTATTGCCAATAAAATCATTTGATCATCATTGCCCGTTATATTTAGTTTACGGGCATTTAGTAGCATTATTTTATGGCCTATTGCTTCAAAGTTGTTTTCAATTTCAAAATCATTAAGTGTGTTTCTCTTGCTAAGGGTCTCTTCAAGCAATTTTTTTAATAATGGAATATCAAATTGCCCGTTGCCAATTTCATATAAATGCTTTCCTACAGTGTCTTTTATATCGGTCTTAAAAATATTATAAAATGCCTTATTGACGCTTGATATGGTAAGTTTGGGATAAAGCACAACTAACGGCTCACGAACAGTATTAACTATCGCCCTAGCATAAGCAAGCGCATTTTTTAATTCAACTATTTGTGCAGTCCTGCGTTTTTGCACACTTTTATTCTTAAGTTGAGGAGTCATAATATTTATAACAGTTATTTTTTTACCCTTAAAAAACTCTCCGGCAATTGCCCCGCATGATTCTTTAAAACTGTTTTACCGTGCGTATTTTTCCTACGTTGTAAGAAACAAATTACCTCCATGCAGCCTTTAATAATAGCTTTTAAAATATCAATGAACTCTCTTTTCAATATAGCATTAAAAGAACCGCTTAATTTTTTTTGGCCAAACTATTCATCATTACTTTACATTTTGCAGGGAGTTCTTAATGTCTTTATCATTGATGGAGTTAGCGGAAATATTTTTGTAAATTTTAATATAAGAATGATCGTAACTATCCTCATAAGATACGTTTAATAATTTGCATAGTTCATATATCATTTAAGATTATTTATAAAGTGCCGGGAGAATTTATCATAAATAGGAAATTATGATGAATCCAGTGTGGTTGTTTGACAGATCGTCCTTGATTAAAATAATATCAAAATATAATGTGTCATTGATTTCCGTGGATTTTCGTCCAGAGATTTTTCTGGCACCAACATCTTTGTTTGTGACATTAACAGGAAAAACAATTGGAACTTGTAAATAATGTGATACGAAGAACATTAAAACATATCTCAATTATACCTGTAGAGAGTTTCAAGTATATAAATTACTGAAGCCAACCACCTGTAAAGCCTGCATGGCGTAGCCCTTTTACAATATAAGGGCATTCTCTCATTATCTTCCAGATGAGCCCGGAATGATAATTTTCAATCATCAAAATTATAGGTCCTTGATTGAGGCCAAATTTCCAGGGTGAAATCCAACCGTTTGGGTTAGTGCCTTTTCTTATATAAGCTGGATTAAAACTTGCGTCAAAACCATCAGTATGTTTTTTCAAATCCAGTTTTTCTATAGCATGGCGAATAGTTTTCAACACTATTTCAGGACAAAAAGGCAATGACGCCACCACAGCCCAGGGTGAAATAGTACCATCATCAGGACCATATGGAACACCCCGGGCCTTATAATCATAAAATCTCCTTTTCACACCTTTAATTTTAAGTACGCAGGGGCCCGGACCATCGCTTGCGGTAAAGCCCCAACAGTTCTCTCCGTAATGAACAAATTTTCGTGGATTATTTATTGCATATTGTTGTTGAATACAAGTCGCCCTCCTGCTGTTCTCGAAATAATCAACCCTTGTTTTTTTATTGAAATCATCATAAATCCCTCTAAAATCTATCCACACATGCGACATCTGGTGAATAAAAAGCGGGCCTGCATACAGATATTCGATGCCATAAATTTTCTTCAATTTAAATGTTGATGTCCATTGCTTATATCCTTTAACATCGATTGGAAACGTTGGAGAAGCAAGTGCCAATACATACAGAATAATTGCCTCACTATAGCCATTATCCCACTTAAAATTCAGAAAACCATTTTCAGGTTTCCATCCGTGACAAAGTGTTGCCTGCCCGTTCAAGGCCCATTGCCAATCAACACGGAAATAAAGATCATCAGCAAGTTGACGTATCTCACGCTCTTTCGCATTTTCACCTAAAAAGTAATTCCCTGCAGTCAATATACCCGCCATTAAAATGGCAGTATCAATTGTTGATAGTTCACACTTCCAGGTGCGTTTCCCTGTTTGCATATCAAGGAAATGGTAATAAAAACCTTTATACCCTGTTGCATCAGTCTCACTACTCTGATTGCTGGAATAAAGAAATCTCAATACAGTTAGTGTTCTTTTAATGGCGTTAGCACGCGAAATAAATCCTCGCTCAACACCGCCAATATAACAGCTGAGCCCCATGCCGACAGTAGCTATACTTACAGGTGATCCGTGTTTTGTTTTATCCGCAATTAAACCGTTTTGAGGGTTAACCTGTTTTAGAAAATACCCGAAAGTTTCACGCTGCAAATTTTCAAGCATTTCCCAATCAGTACCTTGAGGATTTACAACAGGGCGGTCTATATTGCTCAATGGATTAGTCATCTTATTCTAAGGTAATACTGGCTGTAGCCTGTGGTAATAAAATTACTTCAAAATGCATTGAACTTTTTAAAAAATAATCTCAATTGGATTTTAAACAAGGCGGATTTAATTTCAAGTTCCTGCTCCATTTGTGACGTTAACTTTTTCGGTTTACCCATTTCCTCCCAGGCCTGCCGCACGTTTGCAGAATTTTCGACAATCCTTTCAATATAAGAATTCTTTATTTTGTTTATTCCATCAAGCTCACATGGTTAGTTTATGATAAAGCACAACTCATGGCTCACGTATAGTATTTTCCACGGTTATGCGGGCGCAGTCTTGCAAAAGACAGCACTGCAAAAGTGTGTTTTTTTTCCTTTCTCTCACATTTTTAAATTAAAAATTCAGTTCACCAACGCGATAAAAAACTGAGCCAAAAATAAAATAAAAAACAGAAAGATGGTTTCTTGAAATACCGGCTGGATAAGGCGTTACCTCCAAATAGATGTATGCTTTTTGTAATTGATTTAGATCCATTGAATAATACACCCGTATGTTGAGTCGGTGACCCCGATAGGACTCAAACCTATAACCTTCTGATCCCTGCCCTCCCCTGCTCCATTTTTGCATACTTTTTACCTGGCCGTTGCTTTCTTTTTTCCCAGGAATAAAGGCCCCTTTGTATCTGGTTTGGATTGTGCTGTAAGTTGAAAGCGGAAAGGGTTTTCATTTTGAAGGCCAAGAATCCAATTCCCATCAATACCATATATTTTACAAACAAGTAAAATATGGTCCACGGAAAAATGCCGGGCCGCCGGGTCACGCCTTTTTAAACCATAGTAATCTTGTTTATTTATACTTAATGCTTCATAAAAATCTTTAGGATACATAATTATCCGTGCCTTTATTAGCATACCCGGTAGCAGCAACATTCTTTTATCAGTAATATTTAATTTGGCTGGCATTGTACAGACTCAGTTATGAAGTAATTATTTTAATTGCCGTTGATAAAATTTTCCCTGTTATCATTTCGTTTGTCATTTGTCAGCCAATGCTTTTTCCCGGTAAATGGTCAGTAAGTCACTTTCACATTTTTGAACTCGCCTTCGGTTACTGAAACGCTGTTTGGTATATTAGGATCATTGTACCAGTAAAGCCTGCCTGAAAAATTGCCATCAATTATTCCAGTTCGGTTTTTGGTAATTACAATATCAAAAATTTGAGTGCTGTCTAAAATTGTGTACTCATTTCCA
>JBDTZL010000116.1:0-2985 GCA_040005125.1 Ginsengibacter sp. | reverse complement strand
GTTAAGCAATTTGCAGGCAGAACCTTTGCACCCAATACCAAAGTGCGGATTATTTCTTACGATATTCCAGGGCAAATGAAAAAGAAAGATTTTCCCCTTGACATTTTGCAAAAGCGCTTCGCTTCAGGACAAATCACAAAAGAGCAATGCCTGGGAACGAAAAGCAACTCTTGAAAATGGTCTGGCTAAAAATAAATCCAAATCATGCAAAATAAATTATACACATGCTTAAATCATTCGTCGCCTGAAAACAGGATGCTTACATGCCCTGCTGGTTGCTAAGAAGCAAAAAGATTAATAAACAACCTCAGTTTGCATAATAACAAAATCAATTAACGAACATCTGTCAAAGGCCAATTAAACCTTTGGAAAAATATTTACAAATAAAAAAAATAAACATTATGACCAATCAACAATATCAAAAATGTATAGATGCCTGTCTCGAATGTGCGACGGAATGTAATCACTGCGCAGTTGCATGCCTTGAAGAAAAAGAAGTGCAACATCTCACACAGTGCATCAGGCTCGATTTGGAATGTGCCGTCATTTGCCGTGCAACAGCCGAGTTAATGACTTTAGGAAGCGCTTACTCAACTCAAATATGTGAGCTGTGCGCCGCTATTTGTAACGCTTGTGCTGAAAAATGCGAACAGCATGCAAACATGGGAATGGAGCATTGCGGGGAATGCGCTGAAGTCTGCCGGGCCTGTGCCAAAGAAACCATGGAAATTGCCAAAGAGGCAACAAATAAAAATCAGGGTTCTTACCAGGATGAATGTGCAATTCTTTCCCGTGCAACTGCTGAATTAATAAGCCTGGAAAGTGCATGGTCTAAAAAGATAAGCAAGTTAAATGCAAGCGTTTGTAATGCCTTTTCTGAAGAATTAGAACATCATGTAAACACAGAAATGAAACATTTCAGGGAATATTCTAAGACGGCTGCTGAAGCGCATCAGCACCTGGAAATGCAGGATAATGAAATTAAAAAAGATAACGCGACTGAATCGAAAGATAAAGAACAGCCGGTGCAGCAAAAAGAAACTATCAAAAAGAAGAAAAAACACTCTTCGGCTTTATTGGCGGCTTCCATGGGTAGTAGTGTATTAGATAGTGTGCATGCCCATTCGTCAAGTACTATAAGAGGCAGAAGCGGGTTCGCAAACACAGGCACTATCATTACTTACCATGCAGACGAATAAATCCGGATTATACTTACTCGGTCAACTGGTTTGTTTTTTAAACGAATAAGAGCAGAACTATTTTTTATTAAAATCAAAAGGCTCTTAAGGGTGACTTATTGTGATGAATATACAACTTTATTTTATAGGGGCGTCATCGTGTTTTGCGCAATATTCCCCTGAGAAAATAAATCAGTAATAAAAGAGATGATGATGATGAAAAATAATATGAATGAAAATTTATAAAATAATAATATACTTGAGTTACCTGCTGATTGCAAGGATTGGTGCTTTTGCCTAGGGGAGCGAGATGTTTATAGAACAGATTCAAGGAAAAATAATTAGAGAAAATTTTAATGACCCCGGTAGACTCCTTAGCAAACGGGAGTTTGTTGCCGGGAAAATTAATCAATGCGGAAACAGCCTTAGAATAAGTATTCAGACCCGGCTCTATGATGAAACAAATAACCTGACATCAAGCTAGATCACTACTTACCAGGGTCAGCCTGAAGAATCTAACGTATTGCTTTCGGTATTTTTTATCAATCCGCGTAAGCAAAAAGTTAAGGTGTCTGTTACTTCAGGTGATTTAAAAACATGTATGGATTAATCCCGGGCGAATTCCCCAAAACAATTCTTTAAGGATGAATATTGAATCCTGCATTCTGAATTTCCAAGGCTCTAAAAATCATGTAACGATTGATGACAGATCAAAGTCGCAAAACAATAATCAAATTATTATCACGAGCGCCATGACAATAAAAGCATATCTCTTGGGCATCAGAATCAAAACCACTTAACACCCACCTTCTAAGAAGGTGGGCTGAAAGCATCGGTGTAGTCCTCTTAAAAACCAAGGGAGATTGACACATATGTAACATTTTATGCTTACATTTTATGAAAAAATTCAGGCAAAGCCCACAGAACATTACATTAAATACAAGGTGACAGAATATTTAACCACGAAGGCAATTTACAAAGACAATTTTTTAAAAAAAGTAATGCTATTTATTTTACTATGAACTATCAATAAAATTGCCGTTTCCTGTGATACATTTTCCCGTACTTAAACCTGAAGAACGAGTAGGTTTTATTTTAAAAAATCTGTGAATGAAAAGTTGATGTTTTACATATAAACTTAAACAAAAATAATTTTTAAAATGCTGTTACAAAAAACCTGGTAGTCATCTTATACGGGAGGGTTTTAGTAATGGTAGGTTTTGGTATCATATTGCCTGTACTTCCCTTTCATATAAAAAATCTTTCACAGGTCCAGGGTATTTCCTCACAAAATTTGTGGCTGCATGCTGGTCTTATAACCGGTATTTATCCCTCCATACAATTTCTGTTTTCTCCTTATTTGGGCTCGCTATCGGCAGTTATGGAAACAGGCGACCGATAGAGATAAAGTCAGGTCTAAAGACAGGTGATATAATAATAACCAGCTGCAGTTACCTAATTAACAGTGAACATATTTTTAAGAATGGTGCCAACCTAATGGCCCGGACTGAAAATGTGAAATTCAAATAGTCTTGTTAGCGAAATATTTTCTTACAAACCAGTTTGGTTGCTGTTAGTTCGGGCTTCTAACTCAGCCATTCAAAGGAGGTAAGCTAAAACTCATTTATCTCTTGATGAAAAACAAGTACAGCCTTGATTTGCATCAATTCTTCAGGTTGCAGGTCTTCCTACATTTACTAAGGTTAAGTACCGGTCAAAATGTTCCGTAGAGATTGTAGGTAGTGAAAAAATAAAAAATAAATTTTAACTACTACTTAAAAACAAAACAATGAAAAAAAATCGAAAT
>JBDTZL010000387.1:0-2990 GCA_040005125.1 Ginsengibacter sp. | reverse complement strand
GTCTTCACGTATATCCGGGAACTGGCAAGCGGCGACTTTTATGAGCATGGCAATAATAATACTTCACCATGTGTACTGAATGCACAAATTCAAAACTTGAAGTAGATAAAAAAAAACCGGGCTTCAAATCCATGCGACAATAAAATTGACGCTGTGCATAATACCAGGCACCAATAATTCAAACCGCTTGCATGTGTACCCTTCTTTTGGCTGTCAATAAATACATACCTGCCCTTGGCCGATTGGCAAGACTGAAGCAATAACATCTTCTCTTATTTTCCCGTCATAAAGTTTTTCAATTGCCCAGCCAATTAAGTCAACCGCTGCTAAACAGCCTGCTGCTGTCCCAATATTTCCGTGTGTAACCAAATGTTTGTCTTCAAGAACATCAACACCATAACTTTTCAATGCCTCAAATGCCGTTGGATAAGTTGTCGCTGAAAGTCCCTTTAAGTGCCCAAGAGCCGCAATGATTAAGGCACCCGAGCACATTGAACAAATGATTTGCCTGGAAGGATCCAATTTAAAGCGGTCAAGATAAACCTTATCCTTAATTACATTTCTTGTTCCGGGGCCGCTACCAAAAAATACCAGGTCCGCGTCATTACACTCTTCAATAAAACCGTGTGTTGCCAGGTCCAGTCCACAAACAGATTTATGAGAGATTTGTGTTCCTACAATCTTCACCTGGAAATCTTTGTCACGAAATTTTACACGGTTAAGTAAATCCCATGTTAAAAAGATGTCGATGTCTGTGAACTTGTCAAAAGTTACGATTACTGCTTTTTTCATATTGTTAATTCAAATTTTATTTCCATCATAATTTTATGCATAAATTATTTCCGTTGGCAAAATTAGGGAATTCATTGAAGCCCGGCTGGACCATGTTGATGTAGCATTGCTTCCCTTGTTAGTTTTCAAAATCCTGTATTCTTCTTCCATTTTCAAATCGTTCTTTAAACTGCCCGTTTGTATATTCATTAACGGTCTTGTTCCAAAATACCTGGGCCGGTTTGTTGCTTTCTTTTTGATGGACTTCCCATTGCCCCTTATGTAAATTAAATACCTGCCCTGCTACTGCCATACCAATTCCCGCTCGCCTATACTTCTTCATAATAAAAAATTCTGCTATTGAAAAATAATTTCGTTCTTCTGATTCAATAAATTTTACCAAAACAAAACCGATATATCTTTCGTCTTTCTTTATGACGTATGGAAATTTATGATTTTCTCCTTTCCAATAGTCTTCCAAATGGGGATAGGCTTCAAATAGTCCATTCTCATCAACATCTAATTCAATGTATTCCGAAAAATCGTAAATATAAAATTGCATTAAATTTTTTATTACATTTTTATATTGCTGCGAAGCTTGAATTAGTTTGAAATTCATTGAAATTCTTTGAGATTTACCATCCTTGTTTTGTAGTATTCAGCATTCAGGGCAATTGGGGAATAAAATTACATATGTTTTTTTATCATAAGAAAGTTTATAAAAGAATTCCTTCAAATCTATTTTTATGTCAATTTATGCAAATGGTTGCCCGTGTTTGTCTATTATTGTAAACGTATGGTTTTAATTACACCTGTTACCTGACGAAATTTAAAAATTATTGACATAAATTGAACAATCATTTACAAAATTATTATTGATGAAAACTCTGAATCGAACTACTTATGCAGTTATTATTATTGGCATCCTGTTTTTTATTTTCGGTTTTGTAACCTGGCTTAACGGAACCCTCATCCCTTTCCTTAAACTTGCCTGCCAGTTAAAAAGTGACACCCAGGCATTTTTTGTAACCTTTAGTTTTTATATGGCGTATTTTTTTCTTGCCATACCTTCTTCTTATGTACTGAAAAAAACCGGGTTTAAAAACGGGATGGCGCTGGGATTATTTATTATGGCTATAGGATCAATTGTTTTTATTCCTGCAGCTAATTCAAGAAGTTTTCCCTTATTTCTTACGGGTTTGTTTATCCAGGGTATGGGCCTCGCTTTGCTGCAAACGGCCTCCAACCCATATATCAGCATACTTGGCCCCATCAAAAGCGCAGCAAAGCGCATCAGTATTATGGGTATATGTAATAAAACAGCCGGTATGCTGAGCCCATTGATCGTAGGCGCTTTAGTTTTAAAAAACGCCACGGCAATTGAACAAAAAATTATTACAGCCACGAACGTATCGCAAAAAGAAATGCTCCTTAACGAACTTGCCAAAAGAGTTATTACTCCATACATCATTATCGCGGTAATTCTAGTGATCACGGCGATCATGATAAAAAAATCGTCATTACCGGAAATAGCATCAGTTGAGGAAGACGCCACCGATTATAAACCATCATTGCAAAAAACGAGTGTACTGCAGTTCCCACATTTATTATTAGGTGTGTTATGTCTCTTTTTATATGTAGGTGTGGAAGTAATGGCTGGTGATGCAATCGGTACTTACGGGAAACATATGGGCATGCCATTGGATCAAACAAAATACTTTACTGCTTTTACTTTATTTGCTATGCTGGCTGGTTATATAATTGGTATTTTCACCATTCCGAAAATTGTTTCACAGCAAAAAGCACTGGCTATATCAGCAATATTGGGCATTCTTTTTAGCATCTGCGTTTTTGTTTCAGAAGGGTATGTATCTATCACGTTTATTGCTTTGCTCGGTTTGGCAAACGCCCTTATGTGGCCGGCTATTTTTCCATTGGCAATAGATGGCCTGGGAAAATTTACCAAGATCGGCTCTGCTTTACTCATTATGGGGATTGCGGGAGGCGCAACAATTCCATTGCTTTATACCGGCCTGAGAGATACCGCGCATTTTTCCAATTCTTTATCTTTTTTAATTTGTATGCTTCCCGCTTATATTTATATTTTCTATTATGCAGTAAAAGGTTTTAGAGTTGGGAAACCTTTTGCTCTTGCAGCAAAATAATTCGTTAAAGCGAAAAAATCGCAGAAAGGTTTCTGAGGCAACGCGTATATAAGG
>JBDTZL010000080.1:0-31710 GCA_040005125.1 Ginsengibacter sp. | reverse complement strand
GTGCTGTGCGTGGCCCTTATGCAATAAAAATACAGTCTCATGGAGATAAAAGCAAGCCTATCAGTTTTAGAAATATTTGGGTAAGGCCGTTATAATACTATTGTTGATAAAATCTCTGCTATGTAAGTTTTTGAAAGAAGTTGAGCGAAAAAATTTCATCAACTTTCATTCAATTTTTAAACTGAGATAGAAACCAATATTTGAGGTTTGGCTAATCTGACGATGCACCTATAATTTCTTTTCTCCTATAAAACAATTCGGCGTTTAAATATTGTAAATGCTTTGAGTAAACATTTGCTATAACTAATTTTCTTTATAATAATTCTTATACGTCTTCTTCGAATTCCTGGTGTTCTTCCGGATTATAATTAGCTTTTAACTCGGCTAGTCTTTTCTTTCCATACGCGGCCTTTGTGATGATTACATACAATACCGGCACGATAAATATTGCCAGCGAAGTAGCAGCAAGCATTCCGCCAAATACAGTCCAGCCAATGGTTTTGCGCGATTCTGCGGCGGCTCCGGATGCAAACGCCAACGGCAAAACGCCTAAGATAAACGCAAAAGAGGTCATTAATATCGGACGTAAACGCAACTTGACTGCCGAAATCGTAGCTTTCATTACCTCCATTCCTGCATCTACACGTTCTTTGGCAAACTCAACAATTAAAATCGCGTTTTTCGCAGCCAGCCCAATTAATGTTATCAACCCAATCTGTGCATAGATATTATCTGTAAGGCTCGGTAAACATGTGAGCGCAATAATTGAACCAAGGGCTCCGATGGGAACTGCCAGCAAAACTGAAAACGGAACTGACCAACTTTCGTACAGGGCAGCAAGGAAAAGAAATACAAAGACTAAAGAAATGGCGAAAATCATTGTTGTTTTGTTACCGGCTTTTATTTCCTCGCTGCTCATTCCCGAAAATTCATATCCATAACCCGCGGGTAAATATTTTGCGGCGGCTTCCTTTAATGCGTCAATCGACTGGCCACTGCTGTAACCATCTGCTGGTGTGCCGTTTATTTCTATTGAACGGTAAATGTTATAATGAGATATAGCAATAGGGCTTTCAATCAGTTTGTTCGTAATTAGCGAACTAAGTGGAATCATATTTCCCTGCATATTACGGACGTAGAATTTTCCAATATCAGCCACAGACGTACGATAATTACTGTCTGCCTGAGCAACTACTCTAAAATTTCTTCCGTACAAATTAAAATCATTGATGTAAGAACTTCCCAGCAAAGTCGACATGGTAGAATATACATCAGAAACCGAAACGCCCAATTGTTTGGCTTTCTCCCGGTCAACATCTACCCGGTAACTTGGCGTATTTGCCGTAAAAAAAGTATAAGCACGTCCTATTGCCGGCATTTTATTTAATTGTGCTACAAACTTCTGAGCTACGTTCGAAAACTGTTCAATGTTGTCGGTGTTTGTGGTTTGTTGAAGTTCAAAGGTAAATCCGGCTGTGCGCCCAAGCCCGGGAACGGCAGGCGGCCCTATTACTAAAATCTTCGCGTCTTTTATATCCGCTGTTTTTTGGTAAATTCTTTGCATCACCGCATTCTGACTATGAGATGCACCCTTACGTTCATCCCAGTCTTTTAAATGGATAAACATAGTTCCCACATTGGATTTATTTGAGGAACTGAGGACATTAAATCCTGCTAATCCGCCTGCTACACTGATTTCAGGAATATCTTTTACTCTTTTCTGGATTTCTTTCATCATATCCATACTTCGTGTAGTAGAAGCACCTTCAGCCATTTCGTAGGTGAGATAAAGCCTTCCTTCGTCTTCCTGTGGTATGAAGCCTGTTGGCTTTGCTTTGAAGAGAAAAAATAAACCTACAAAAATTACTGCAAGCAATACGATAACGTACGGCCACTTTCTGATCCAGAGCGCCACACCTCTCGAATATGAATTAGTTGTTCGCCTAAACCAGTTATTGAAAGAAAAAAAGAATTTCCCCAAAAGTCCTTTTTTGGCTTTTTCATCGTTAGAATGTTTGAGCATTAAAGTACATAGAGCTGGCGTAAGCGAAAGCGCTACAAACGCAGAAATAATTACTGATACTGCAATAGTGATCGCAAATTGCTGGTACAATCTTCCTACAATTCCGGGAATAAATCCGACTGGAATAAAAACCGAAGCGAGGATCAAGGCAATAGCAATTACCGGCGCAGAAATTTCACTCATCGCTTTGCGTGTGGCTTCTTTTGGCGACATATTATTATGGTCAATATTATGCTGAACCGCTTCAACGACGATAATTGCGTCATCGACCACAATGCCGATAGCCAGGATAAAAGCAAATAAAGTGAGTGTATTGATAGTAAACCCAAACGGAACGAAAAAGATAAACGTGCCAATCAATGAAACCGGAATTGCCAAAATTGGGATTAAAGTTGCTCTCCAGTTTTGCAGAAACAAAAACACGACAATTACCACGAGGGTCAATGCTTCCAAAAGAGTGATAATTACCTCCCTCATTGATGTTTTTACAACGGAAACAGATTCCGACGGAACGTTAAAATCTATATCACTAGGAAAGGTGCTTTTTAATTTTTCGAGTTCTTTTGTAACGCCGTCATAAGTTGCTAAAGCGTTAGCGCCAGGTGATTGATAGATCAATAAGAATGTCGCTGGTTTACCATCTACGAGGGCGTTACTTCCATAATTAAATTGCCCGAGCTCTACTCTCGCCACATCTTTAAGATAAACCATATTCCCTGTCGCCGGGTCTGAACGGATAATAATATTCCTGAACTGGTCAGGAGTATTTATGCGGCTATTGGTCAAAACACTATATTCAAAACTTTGAGGATTTGATTGTGGCACACCTCCAATAGTACCCGGCGCTATTTCCAGATTTTGTTCATTTATAGCTGCACTGACATCAGCCGGGGTAAGTTTTAATGCCGCCAGTTTTTCAGGATCAAGCCAGATGCGCATTCCAAAATCACTTCCAAATACAGTAATATCTCCCACACCCGGTACACGTTTCAAAGCATCAACCAGGTAAATGCTTACATAATTGCTAATAAATTTTAAATCATGAGTTCCGTTTGGCGAATAAAAGGCAAGAACTTCGATAAAAGTTGGATTACGTTTCAAAACGGTGACCCCCAACCTTTTTACTTCTTCTGGTAAACTAGGAAGCGCCACATTGACCCTGTTTTGCACATCAAGGGCGGCGATATCCACATTAGTACCAACGTCAAAAGTTGCGCTGATAGAACTTTGGCCGCTCGCAGTACTGTTGCTGGTGAGATAGGTCATTCCTGGCGAACCATTGATCTGTGTCTCGAGTGGCGTAGTTGTCGTCTGCTCTACCGTTGTCGCATCAGCGCCGATGAAATTACCGCTCACAGAAACTGTTGGCGGGGATATATCAGGATATTGAGCGATAGGAAGATTGGTTATTGAAATAATACCAACCAGCAAGATAACTATTGAAATTACAATAGCTGTAACCGGGCGTTTTATAAAAGTTTCTGCGATCATTTTACATTAAGGCATTACACATTACTTCGAAAGGAAAATCTGGTAAAGCGTTTTTCTTTTTTTATCAAAAAATATTTTATAAGCCTTCTTTAGAGCGGCGTTATATTCCGATTCTTAACAGCGCTGCATCTTTACTCCGGCATTACTTTTACTACTGAACCCTGGTGTAGATTCTGAACTCCTTTTATCACAATTTTTTCGCCTTCTTTTAACCCCTCTTTTACGATGATTTTATTTCCAATTTGTGCCCCCAATTTTACCTGCTGCTGGCTCACTTTGGAACTATCCCCAACCACATAAACATAAAATTCTCCTAACTGCTCGGTTACCGCTATGTGCGGTATAATAGTTGCATTTTTTGACGCCGTATTTTTAACCCTCACCGTGCTATTCATTCCCGGCTTCAAAAGGCCTTTATCATTGGGAAATATCAGCCTTATTTTTAAAGTTCCTGTTTGCGGATCAACGGCCCTGTCAATCAAACCTATTTTACCAGGAAAAGGATAGATATCATCTCCGAAGGCTATTGTAAATAGGGAATCCTTTGGTTGCACTTTTTCTTTATCCATTTTCACATAATTGTAGATTTCCTTTTGATCAATTGTGAAATCAACGGCTATTGGGTTACTGGTGGAAACTGTATTTAGCACTGTATTACCAGCAGTAACCAAAGTGCCTTTTTTTACCTGTGATATGCCAATAGTACCAGTTAATGGTGAGCGGATAGACGAGAATTGCACATTTGACTGAAGCCCCGTAACATTGGCTTTTGCTGCTGCTACCTGCCTTTTTGAAACTTCCAAAGCGGCATCAGCATAATCAACCTGCTGCTTTGCAATAGCATTATGTTTATCCAGTTCATGATAGCGGTCGGCATCCTTTTGCGCCTTATCTAAATTAGCTTCCTGCAATTGAAAATTTGCCTGTGCTTGTTGCAAATTCGCGTTGTACACTTGCTGATCAATAGAGTAAAGCAATTCACCTTTACGTACCTGTTGTCCGTCTTTAAAGTGAACAGCAATTACGAAACCAGTAACCTGAGATGTAATATTTATCTGGTCCAGTGCATTTATCGTAGCGGGATATTGATCATAATATACTGCATCAGTCGATGTTACTGTAGTGGTTGTTACTTGGGTTGGCGGAGGCGCCTGCTGTTTTGAGACGTCACTTTTTTTATCTCCGCAGGATGCCATAATTATTCCGCATGCAAGAACGGGAAATAAATAAAGCTGTTTATAGTTCATACAAATTAATTTAATATTCAATATTGCCTAATGATTGCTGCACATCTACCTTACTTGAAAGAAGCTGGTACAATGCATTGTAATAGTTTATTTGCGCTGTTCTTAAATCACTTTCTGCATTTATCACTTCTATATAAGCCTTAATGCCAGACTTGTATTGCAACTGTATCACTCCATAAACCTCATTTGCCAGCGAAAGATTTTCTTTCAAACTGGTATAATTATACAGGTTGCTTTTATATGCTGCCAGGGCTTGCTGGTATTGCGTATTTATAGTATGTTGAATGCTTGTTATAGAATTATCTACCTGGCTTACCTGCAGTTCCGCCTGTTTTATTTGTTGCAATCTCTTTCCGCCCTGGAATATCGGGATACCCAAACTAATTCCAGCAAAGGAATTAGGATAGCTTTGTCCGTATAACTTTGAAAATTGATTATTTAAAAAATTAAGATTATAGTTTCCAAAAGCAGATACTTCCGGAAGAAAACTCCACTTATAATATTGCAAATTATATTGTTGTAATTTCTTTTGGGTTTCCAATAGCTGAACTTCAATCCTGTTTGAATAATTCACATTTTCTAGAGTATCTAAAATAACTTCATCAGTCATTTTCAGGGTGTCATACACGAGGTTAAAATTTTGAGATACCGGGTACCCCATCAACTCCTTTAAATAAGCGAACTTTGCTTTTATACCTTCATCATAAAATTTCTTTTGGGCCTTTGCATTATTAAGAGAAATGGTTGCCCTTAAATAATCGGTCTTATCTACAATGCCGCCCTGGTATTGATAATAGGCATCTTTTAGGCTTGAATCAATTCGTGAAATATCTTGTTCTGTTACATTTATTTGCTGTCTTGTGAGCAATACATCATAGAAGGCTTTGCTTACCATCGCGGCAATGCTTATATTTTGTTCCCTGGTGTTTTGTTGCGATTGAAGCCTTACATCTTTAGAACTCCTGGAGGCTAGCAGTAAATCTCTATTAAAAATATTTTGCGTAGCGCCAACCTGGAGGCCGGACGTATTATCAGAGCCTGTGTGTATCACGGAACCATTGAAATTGGCAGTGGGTAATTGAAAATTATGCTGCAGTATGTAATTCAAATTCACCTGTGGAAACCAGTCAGCCAGCCTAATTTTTATAGCGGCTTCCGTAATATCTTCATCGAGTCTTGCATTCTTAAGATCAGGATTGTGAGTAATTGCATAATGAACACAATTTGCAAGAGTAGCCTGCTGAATAAGGCTGTCTTTTTCACTTTGCTGCGCCGTAAGTAAGGAAGGAAAAAACAATGCCACCGGGATTAATTTCCACGTTTTTTGCCACGCATACCTGATATTCAAAGTCCATTTGAGCATATATCTTTTTTAAATTCCAATTTTATTTTTACAGTATAACTATCCACTTGTAATACTGTACTGATATTACATTTAATACCAACCAATCGTTTAATTAGAGAATTTTATGCCATCCCAAATAATAGTAGCAACCTTGCAAAGATCAGCATCCTTAAATCCGAAGCGCCCGGTTACATGATATTTTGCTGTCGCTGTAATACAACCAAACACGGCAGAAGCTATCAATAAATATTCCATTTTTTTTAAATAGCCTTTGTCCATCCCAAACTGGAAGAAATCATTAAACTTACTCACGCTACCTTTCGCATTTTTCTTTGAAACAATTTTTGCATAAGGAGAGCTGTTAAATTGCTCATGAAAAAATAATGAGCTGGGATTATCTATAAAATATTTACAGAGGTTGATCCAGCCATCAAAAAATTGCTGTTTATATTCCTTCACACTGGCTGCCTCATTAAACATTGCCGCTATCATTTCTTCCTTTATTTTATAATGCAGGGCAATTATTATGTCATCTTTACTGGCAAAATAATGATATATAGTTCCTGAAGCAACCCCTGCATATTTAGCGATTAAGCTTATAGGAGTTCCGTGAAACCCATTGTCTTTTATAAGTTCCAGGGTAGCTTTTAAAATGGCCTGTTTCTTAGCCGGGGTATTCGATTGAACGATCATTCGGCGCGCAAGGTAAAGATTATTTTTTTAGTATTCCTCCTTAATTATATTATTTAATAATAGCATGAAATGATATTTCCGTGACGAAAACAATAAAAAATATCTAATAGTTTAGTTGTATTTTTAAATCCGGTAATATATTTTAGTAGCCTGATCTGATTTCTCTTGAAGCGCCGACCCTGATTCTTCTGCATCCACGCAATATTTTTAGATAAGCATCTAATCTGGTTCACTACATACACCTTTATACCTCTTTCCTGCAAGGATATTTGATCTGAATCCACCTTTTGTTTAAAATTTTTTATGAAATCCTATTTCAGTTTTATACAATTGAACAATTGTTACTATTGTATTCCCCATTGCAGGAATGGCCCGGCTAATACATTGAGCGCACAAATATTAAATGTCTCCCAAAGTTTAGAAATAATTTGTTTAAAATTAAATCGGAAGTTTTATGAATAAAAAAATTATAGTTCAAATCAGTTTAATCAGTCTGAGCACGTTATTTTTTATATCGTGCAGAAAAAATAACCCTCATTTTTGTGATGGAGATGATACTATCGTCACAACAACCAAAGTTTTTTCTACCGGGTTTAATAGTCCAAGAGGCTTGAAATTTGGGCCTGATGGAAATTTGTATGTAGCAGAAGGAGGTTTGGGTGGAACTAATTCAACTATAGGACAGTGTGACCAGGTATCAGCTCCTGTAGGACCAGAGTTTGGAAGTACTACAAGTGGGCGCATTTCGAAAGTGAATCACTCAGGTATGCGTAGTACCGTTACTGATCAACTTCCGTCAAGTGTAACAGCCGGTGGAGAAATTTCAGGCGTAGCAGATGTAGCGTTTATTGGGCATGATATGTATGCAGTGCTTGCAGGTGCGGGTTGTTCGCATGGAGTTTCATCAGTACCTAACTCTGTTATTAAAGTAAGTGATAACGGATCATGGTCAATAGTTGCCAATTTAAGTGAATATACAAAAACTCACGAGACAGCACATCCCGAACCTCATGGTGGGGCTGAACCGGACGGAACACCATACAGTATGATCAATGTACATGGTGATCTTTATGTGATCGAACCCAATCATGGGGATTATATCAAGGTTACCACCGGCGGTACCGCCAGCAGGTTTGTTGATATATCGGTAAGCCAGAATCATATTGTTCCCACTGTTCAGGCATACTTTCAAGGTAATTTCTATGTGGGAAATTTAGATACGTTTCCGGCGCCACATGGAGGTTCCAAAATTATTAAGATCACACCTGAAGGACAAGTCAGTGATTTTTCAACAGGATTTAATATGATCCTTGGGATTGCTTTTGACCAATTCGGTGGCTTGTACGTACTAGAGATGACAACCAATAATCCTTTCCCTACTCCGGGAACAGGCGATATTGTGCGGATAGATCCTTCCGGAGCAAGGCAGGTTATCGCATCAGGACTAAATTTTCCAACAGGAATGACTTTCGGACCTGATGGGAAATTATATGTTTCTAATTGGGGATTGGGCGCAGCCCCCGGAGGAGGAGAGATTTTGCAAATCAGTTTCAAGTGCGATGAGGTGAAAGGGGATAAAGCGCAGTAAATAAAAAGGAGTAAGGTAATCTACTGCTGCAAAGGGCATTTAGTATTATTAAAAACCCCTGCTTCGGCAGGGGTTTTCTGCCTGATAAGCATAAAGGAATTAAGCATTTAATAATTCAACAGCATCACTTACTGATGTCATGAAGCTGGTGCATAGAGCCTTTTAATTGCCCATAAAGGCTTTTAAAAACACTATAACATTTTTCATATACAGTGAGGTTTTTATCAATAGGTTCCGTCATAATATTTATGGCCGGTCTTATTGACGAATACTCCGCAATAATATGTGCTGCCTTCATATAAAAAAGTGCAGCCCCAAAAGATGACGCATCTTCCGATTGATCGAGGCATACTGCTTTGCCACTCACATCTGCCAGTATCTGCATCCATATTTTTGAATGCACAAACCCGCCACTAACGTTAAGTTGCGATACCGGAATTGTAGATGCTTCTATTATTTCCAGGATATTTTTCAAAGCAAAACAAATCCCCTCCAGTGTGGCCCTTAAAAAATGAGCATTGGTATGATATGATTTGATGCCAACAAAAGCGCCGGATGCTTTTTCATCCCACACTGGCGCTCTCTCGCCGTATAGATAGGGTAAAAATAACAAGCCCTGGCATCCCGGGGGAATTGCTTCAATACTTTTAAAAAAAGTATCATAATCAGTTTCAGAAGGATTTTTATTGTTTAAAAAAGTTTGGAACAGCCATTTCAAAACATTTCCACCATTATTTATTGGACCACCGGAAATAAAAGTTCCTTTGTCGAGTACATAATTAAAAATCATCGCGCTGTAATTATTGACAGCTTTGGTGCCGGCTATTCTTACAGCTCCACTCGTTCCTATGGTAAGGGCTGCAATACCCGGCTTTGTCGCATAGCTGCCGATGTTTGCCAGGCATCCGTCACTGGCGCCAATGCAAAAAGTTGTATCAGCAGCAATATGTAATGCAGCCGCAATTGAAGGACTTAAAACTTTGCGGATAAAATCTGTTGGAACGATATTTGAAAGCAGCGATGCGTTAACACCACATAATTGTAGCGAGGGCTCATTCCATTTAAAATTTTCGATATTAAATAAACCCGTTGCCGAGGCAATGGAATAATCCACCTCGTACACATTAAATAAGCGATACCATATAAATTCTTTAATAGAAATAAATTTGAATGCATCTTTAAAAACTTCCGGTTCATTTTCTTTTAACCATTTAATTTTACATAACGGCGACATCGAGTGAATAGGCGTTCCCGTTGCCGAATAAATTTTTTCCGCATCAGCAGATGTTCTGATTTCTTCAGCAATTTTTTCACTCCGGGTATCTGCCCAGGTGATCAAAGGAGTAATAGCGACGTTCTTATTGTTCATAACCAAAAGGCTGTGCATGCCGCTGCTGAAACTAACGGCAATGGTTATGGGCTGAATTTTTTCAACGATCTCATGGATACAATTTACAAATGCCTGCCATATTATTTCAGGATCCTGTTCCGAATAGCCTGCCCGGGGACTGTCGGTGCGATAATAGAACTGGGAGGCAGCAATTACTTTTCCTTCAGTGTTTATGGCGACAGCTTTGGTACTCCCGGTCCCGATATCCACACCCGTTATGCATTGGTTCATTATATTTTGATTTGAATCATAAATAATTTTTAAAATTATCATTTAAATTTATACCGCGCATCTTTGGAATGTATTTCAAACCTGACTTAACACTACATTGCATAAAATTTATCTATGTTCAGAAAAGCAGTTGCCAATAAATTTGAAAATGATAAAAATGAATTTCGCTTCAGGGGGCATGAAGTAAGGCGTATAGAAGCCTTTAGTGATGCAGTTTTTGCATTCGCGGTTACCTTGCTTATCGTGAGCCTGGAAGTACCGAAAAGTTTTGACGAGCTTTTGGTTACGATGCGTGGCTTTTTTGCATTTGGTGTCAGCTTCACGATACTGATGATGATCTGGTACGAACAAAATATATTTTTTCGCCGCTATGGTATGGATGACCTGGTGACAATCGTACTAAACTGCACGCTTATTTTTTTGGTATTATTTTATGTTTACCCGCTGAAATTCCTCTTCACGCTTGTTTTTAGCGCACAGATTTATGGTGAAGGCCATTCCCCGTTTATTATGCAGGTAACCGATAATCCTAAGCTTATGATGATATATGGGGTAGGGTATATTCTTATTTACCTGCTTTTCTTTTTTATGTACATCCATGCCTTAAGAAGAAAAAACAAGTTGCAATTAACAGCATCAGAAATATTTGATACCAAAACCAAGCTGTTTAAAAATATTATTCTTATAGCAATTGGATTATTGTCAGTGTTTGTTTCCCAGGTAATCCCTGCTGAAGATGCAGGAGTAGCAGGAATGGTGTACATATTGATTGGGCCGGCATTTTCAATTTTTTATGGTTACAGGTCGCGGAGGAAACGTAAATTACCGGTTCCGGGTTTTTCGGATCCTTCTTCTGTAATTTGAGTTTATGCTGACATATAATTGAATAATATAATTGAATAAATAAGTAGCTTAGTCAAATCTTTTTTGAAGTCACCAAAAAATCAACCTCACTTTTACAAGTTTATATCATGAAAAAACATGTCTTGGTAATTTTAATCGTGTCCGGTTTCATATTTGTTACAACCTGTAGTGCCCAATCAAACGGTTGGGTGAATTTATTTGATGGCAAAACGCTCAATGGGTGGAAGCGGCTGGCGGGAGAGGCTGAATATAAAGTGGAGAATGGAATGATTGTAGGCCATACTGTTTTAAATTCGGGCAATACATTTCTTGCAACGGAAAAAGAATATGGAAATTTTATTCTTGAGCTGGATATAAAAATTGAAAGTATAAAAGGAAACTCAGGCGTTCAAACAAGGAGCAATTATGATGCAGCAGCCAAAGATGGAAAAGGGTTGGTATATGGAAGACAGGTGGAAGTAGATCCTTCTGACCGGAAATGGAGCGGAGGTATTTATGATGAAGGCAGAAGAAAATGGTTGTACCCGCTCACATTAAATACAAAAGCGCAGGAGGCATTTAAAGTGAGAGAATTCAATCACTATAAAATAGAATGTATAGGTAATGAAATGAAGACCTGGGTCAATGGAGTTCCCACAGCTTACCTCGTTGATACGATAGATCAAACGGGCTTTATAGCTCTGCAGGTACACCAGGTAAACAGCCCTGATGAAGTGGATAAGAAGATTTATTTTAAAAATATACGTATTAAAACAGCAGGCTTACAACCTGCGTCATTTCCACCCGGGGTTTTTGTTGTGGATTTTGTTCCTAACAACCTTACAGCCTATGAAAAGCAAAATGGCTGGCAATTATTATTTGACGGGAAAACTTCAAAAGGATGGAGGGGCGCTTATAAAAAAACATTCCCTGAAATAGAATGGGAAATTAAAAATGGCGCTATAAGGGTTCTTGGCTCACAAGGTAAAGAAGGAGGCAATGGAGGAGATATTGTAACAACAGGTGAATACACATCTTTTGATCTCTCTTTTGAATTTAAATTGACCCCGGGAGCAAACAGCGGTGTAAAATATTTTGTTACGCTTGCTGAAAACAACAGCGGGTCGGCTATCGGGCTTGAATACCAGGTGCTGGATGATTCATTACATCCTGATGCAAAGCTGGGAAGAGATGGCAACCGTACTCTTTCCTCATTGTATGATTTGATTCCTTCCAAAAAAACCCCATCAGATATCCGCCCCATCGGGGAATGGAATACAGGAAGAATAATCGTGTATCCTGATAACAGGGTTGAACACTACCTTAATGGAATAAAAGTATTGGAATATGTAAGAGGTTCGAATGAGTTTCGCGATCTTGTGGCTATCAGCAAATTTAAAGTCTGGAAAAATTTTGGCGAAGCCGATAAAGGGCATATTCTTTTACAGGATCATGGCAATGAGGTAAGTTTCCGGAGCATTAAAATAAAGCCTCTTTAAAGTTTGTTGTTTGATGTGGATATAGCAGGCATCAAAAATCATCTAAGCATAACCGTTAGAAGCTGTTTAAAAATGATTTGTAAGATTTTGTATAAGTATAAAAGTGACCGGTGGGCACCACCGGCCACGGCGGAACCCTGCGATTGCAATCCCCGCCAACCTGCCTACCGGACAGGCAGGCTGCAATATGGTAAACGAAAATTTCATTTTTAAACAGCTTCTTAGACACCTAAAATTTATATGCCGGGATGCGGGGTGTAATAAATCAAAATGCAATGAATGGAATGAAACGGTAAGAAGGCACTTTTAAAAATAAATATGTAACCAAACAAAATTGAAAATATGGAACAGTCAACGATTGCTATAAAAGATACTACCGCAAATCCTGCGCCTTTGGGTTTACTTGCTTTTGGTATGACCACAGTTTTACTTAATCTCCATAACGCCGGGATTTTTGAAATGAATTCTATGATATTGGCGATGGGAATTTTTTATGGCGGGCTTGCACAGGTTATTGCCGGCATTATGGAAGCGAAGAAAAATAATACTTTCGGCCTGACTGCATTTATTTCGTATGGATTCTTTTGGCTCACGCTGGTAGGGTTAATAGTCATGCCGAAACTTGGCTGGATCCCGGCTGCTTCAGAAAGCGCTATGATAGCTTATCTTATTATGTGGGGCATATTTACTTTCTGTCTTTTTTTTGGCACACTCCGCATAAGTAAGGCATTGCAATTTGTATTCGCCACATTAACCATTTTGTTTTTTTTACTTGCCGCCGGAGATGCAACCGGCAATGCCTCTTTAAAAACTTTTACAGGTTATGAAGGAATTGTTTGCGGGGCATCGGCAATCTATACGGGTGTGGGGGCATTATTGAATGAAATACATGGCAGGATTGTTTTACCATTGGGATTGGTAATAAAGCGTACTTAGGATTAGGGATTTTGTTCGTAAAACCGGTAGCCGCAAATAGGCAAATGGGCAATAAGAAATAAGAAACAAATAACAAGAAGCAAATAATAAGAAAGCTATGGACGCCAAAAAATTTAATCTTGAGGATAGGTTAGTAAAGTTTGCCTGTATTTGTCTGGATGTTTAGATCTTTTGCCAGGTATTTCTAAAAAGTATTGCGACAGCGAAACAAAATGCAATTGCTTCAAATTTTTAATTTTTAATTCCTTATTTCTTTTGTTTTTCACAGACTAAAATAAACTTTACATTATGACACCAATTAATACAGCCTTATGTTCTTTTGGAATGAGCGGTTGGGTCTTTCATGCTCCGTTTATTAATGTAAACCCCGGATTTAATTTCTATGCAGCTTGGGAGCGATCCAAAAATCTTGCGGAGAAGAAATATCCGGGGGTAAAAACGTATCGTTTGCTGGATGATATGCTGGCAGATGATTCAGTTGAATTGGTGATTGTGAATACGCCAAACCTCACCCATTATGAATATACCAAAAAAGCCCTCCAGGCAGGCAAACATGTAATAGTTGAAAAGCCTTTCACGGTTACAGTTGATGAAGGAGAAGAATTAATGGCACTTGCAAAAAAACAAAATAAAAAATTGTCGGTGTATCAAAACCGTCGGTATGACAGCGATTTTAAAATTCTAAAAAAAGTTGTCCGGGAAAATTGGTTGGGTGAAATTGTTGAAGCAGAAATGCATTTCGACAGGTTTAAAGATGAGCTTAGCCCAAAGGTGCATAAGGAAATCCCGGGGCCGGGTAATGGAATATTATATGACCTGGGCTCGCATTTGATTGACCAGGCGTTGCAATTGTTTGGCGTACCCGGTAAAATTTTTGCAGACATAGAGATCCTTCGCCCTATTTCCAGGGTGGAAGATTATTTTGAGGTATTGTTTTATTATGAAAAGCTAAGAGTACGGGTAAAAGGAAGCCTGGCAGTGAGAGAAGCTTTGCCGGGGTATGCGCTGCATGGTGTAAAAGGCTCTTTCATAAAACAAAGAACAGATGTGCAGGAAACTATGTTGCAGGCCGGCGTAGTTCCTGGAAAAAGTGATTGGGGTATAGAGCCTGCGTCGGAAATGGGATTGCTGCACACAAAAAGAAACGGAGAAATTATACGGGAATTTCTTCCGTCAGCGCAGGGCAACTATGGCGAATACTATGATGGTATTTACCAGGCTATTCGCCATGATAAGCCTTTACCTGTAACGGCAGAGCAGGGTTTACAGGTTATTAAAATTATTGAAGCTGCTTATAAAAGTAATACAGCGGGGTGTATCGTTGATTTATAATAACAGGGAAAGGCCTTTCAAACCAGGCTATGAAGCTTCTGCCACTGTTAGCATTTGCTGCCTGTGCATATTTAATCTGCCATTATATTGAGCGCCCAGTTCTATCTCAAGAGTATCGGTTGTAATGTCGCCGGTTACATAGCCTGTTTTTTTTATCTCAAGCTGGGTTGTTTTGATATCACCATTTACAGTTCCATGTATAATAGCCGATTTGGTAATTATATTGCCTTCAATATTTCCCTTTTCGGCTAACACTACACCGTTATCAACGTGTACATTTCCAATTATTTTTCCTTCGATCCTTATAACTGATAAGCCTTGTATCTCCCCGGTGAAGACATAGCCTTCGCCAATAACGGTTGAGATTTCCTGGCGATTAATTTCCAATGACTGTTGTTTGTTGTTTTTGTTGAACATAATTTTTGTAAGATTAAAAAGATTCTGGATTAATTTTGTTGGTCCGTTCAGATGCATCTCGTAATGTAAATGAGGCCCGATCGAACGTACTGCAGGCCTATATTTGAATAATCATTTATAGTTAATAGTTCTTTATCAGTTTTTGTAAACTTTTTGTGCGTGGCACTTGCGTCTACTCCTGCAAATATTAAATGCATCGGGTTTAACTTTTTAAAAAGTTGTATTGTTGAATTTATTAGAGGTCTCATTAAACTATCGTACTCAATAAAGATATGAAAAGTAAGCATAAACCTGATATGTATTTTTTCCAATTCAATGTCGGCTGGCCCGAGAATCTTTATGGACATTATAGCCTGCCTGTTTTTATTTAAAAAGAAGATGTTTTTTTTCTCTTTTTCTTTCATCATCGCAGATTGACTTAATGATCTATTAATTTTTTAACAGGATGGTCACAAAATAAGTGACACCGGATTTAGCATAGTATTATCATCTGTGAAACAAATAAACGTCAAAAAAGGCCACTAATTGACTTTGTATAAGCAGTTTTTAAATGTACTTTATGCGCAATTTGTCAGGAAATAAGGCTAAGGACATGAGTATGAAATTATACGGCTTCTTAATTCACTAAGAAAATGTTCAGTAGCAGGCTCAAGGTGGTTTGCAGAGTTCCTTTTTTGATGCCTGAAATGTTTACCAGTGTTTTAAATTCTTAATGTAATTTGTCAGTTCTGCGGCGATTTGTTGGTGCTCATTATAATCGGGATGGCCACCACAACCATTATGGTACCTTTTTTTGAAAAAATACGTATGAATTTTTTTATCCCCGGTATTATATAATGTGGTAACTATTGAGGTGAGATAGTTTTTTAAAACGACGGTCAGGGACGCATCTCCCATGGGACTGGTAAGGCAAATAATATCGGCCTCTGAATATCTTTCGCGAATGGTTTGTATAAAATAAACATATCCACTGCAAAAAGTTGCAGAATCCTGTATGCCATCATTTTGTCCAAGGCAAATTGCTACAACATCGGGGGTGTACAATTTAAAATCCCATGCAATAGAATCATTTCTCATATTTATTTTATCAAATACCTGTGGCATTGTAACGGTCATATTGCAGCAGCTATGTATAAGGCCTATCCCCGACACAGCAGAGAGCTGCCATTGGGCATTTAATGAACGGGAAGTAAGCGGCCCATAGCTCATCCAGGCATTGTGCTGATCGTACCATTGCCCTTTATTGCATGGAATTGCTGAGAGGTCCATACCCGAACCGCAGGTGATAGAATTTCCAATGAATTCTATTTTTCTTAAAGGCCTTGGAGGCAAGCTTAGTAAGTGTTTACAATTAATACCGGCAAATTCAAGGTATCCTATTCCTGATTCAGTGTTTTTGCAAATAGTAATTATATGATTGCTGTCGCTTAATCCTTCGATATGTATTTTATTATTTTTCCATTTGGTTTGCAGCCTTACCGGTTCCATGTTATCAATGATCACTTCAATATAGTTATGGGAATTTCCATAAAGAACTTCATCATTTAAAAAAACTTCGCACAGATCACCATTAAATTTTGCTGTAACATAAACACCGGGCGACCAAAACCTTGGTGAGGAAACATTTGCTATTTCAATTCTTCCGGTATATTGTATCAACGAATTGCCAGGGCTATAATACATTTTGGATTCCTGCGCCGGCTTTGCATCATCGATAGAAATGTTTAATTTTCTCTGGGCATTAAGGAATGTGAAATTTATAAGAAGAATTAAAAAAGCAATACCACGTTTTGTATGCTGCATGGTTATTTATTGAAATAATTTTTAAAATAAATTAAACAAACCTTCTAACTCCGGAAGATGTATAAGCCTGCCTGAATTCTTTAGGGGTGCTGTCTTTTTTTTTCTTAAAAATGCGATTGAAATTTGACATATTATTGAAGCCACATTTATAAGCGACCTCGTTGATGCTGTTGGTAGTATCAATAAGCATACGCGTTGCATGCCCGAGGCGTACTTCATTTAATGTATCAATAAATGTTTTCCCTGTTCTCAATTTGAAAAACCTGCTTAATGATACCTGTGCCATTCCCGCAATTTTTGCGGCATCGCCTAATGTGATGGCCTCATTAAAATTATTGTTAAGGTATGCCATGATCTTTTCGATCCTGCGGCTATTATAGGAAAGTGTTTCTGTATTAAAAGAGATGTCTGAGAGTGTCCTGAAATTTCGTGATGTGGAGAGATCATGAAGAATAGACATTAGTTCCAATACTGAATCGAATCCATGCTTTTGCGGTAACTGAATCAACCTTGGCATGATGGATAAAGTAGTGGCCTCTGAGAATAAAACACCTCTTGAAGAACGCTGGAAAAGCGTCCTGATAAAACTCATTTGATTGCGGTTTAAAAATTTTTCATCAAAGAGATCCCGGTGAAACTGAATCGTAATTTCATTGATAATTTTGTCTTTGCATTTATGAGTAAACCAGCCATGCTGAAGATTTGGCCCTACAAGCACCAGTTCGGTATTCCCGATCTCCTCAACATGGTCGCCTACTACCCTTTTGGCCCCTGCTGCATTCTGAATGAAATTCAGTTCAAATTCTTCATGAAAGTGTAACGGGAAATCAAATTCTTTTTTGGACCTGGAGAACAATGAAAAGCAATCGCTTTGAGTAAGTGGCGTGATCTCTTTTAATATTTTTGTTGTTAGGCTCATGATAAAAAATCATTAAGTGGATAAAAGTGTATTAATAAAGTATTAATGAAATAATTTAGACTAGTTTTGAAAGATCACTGTTAATAATGACATCTAAGATATAAAATTATTATTTCAAATAATAAAATATAAATAATAGATAAAAAAGTATTGAGGTGGTGTTATAAATTGAAATAGTTTTGAAAAAACAAAGCTTGTATTATGAGAAACTTTTCATCCATGAAATTGCTGGTGATTTTACTTTCCGCATTTTCAATTCATCTCGGCAATCAGCATCTCGTATTCAGGTTATTGGCATTAGTATAATTAAAATTTTTATTTTCACCAGAGATTCTTTTAAAACCGGTATAAATCTTATAGTGGTGCTAAAGGAAATTCTCACAGTTGCTTTTTCAAAAAAGACAGCTGGAACTTATTTTAATTATTTGTTCCTGCTAAAGTTTATTATGTAATCCACCCCCGTAAATACTGTTTTAATATTTGTAGTATTTCTGATTTGACCATAAAGGATTTATTTAAAACTAATTTTTTTTCTATGCCATTTTCGATGTGTTTCTCTTATTGTCAGCACGTATTAATAGTGCCATTTAATTTTTAATATGAAAAAAAATATCCTGTTTTTTTTGTTTGGTATTGTATTCTCTCAAATTATTTCTGCTCAATCTCAATTTATCAGGGTTAAAGGAAACCAATTTTACCTTGGTAATAATCCTCAGTATTATATCGGTACTAATTATTGGTATGGAGGTATACTGGCCCTGCAAAAAGATAAGCAAAAAGGGATTGAACGGTTGCGTAATGAACTTGATTTCTTAAAATCAAATGGCATCACCAATGTACGTGTGCTGGGAGGTGCGGAAGGTAAAGGATTGATTAATGGGGTTGAAAGAGTTGGGCCTCCTTTACAAACCGAAGAAGGAGTGTTTGATCCCGGATTTTTAAAAGGGATGGATGTGTTGTTGTATGAGTTAGGCAAAAGAAAAATGACAGCAGTTATTTATTTAAGTAATAACTGGAACTGGAGCGGAGGTTTTCTCCAATACCTTAAATGGAACGGCCAAATTCCTGATTCGGATTTTACAAAAGATATACCGTGGAGTGAATTGGGGGAGTACACCAGTAAGTTCTATGATTGTGAAAAATGCAAAGCAGATTATTTAAACCAGGTAAAATATATCATTGGCCATACCAACTCCATTACACATAAAAAATATATCCTGGATCCCGCGATCATGGCATGGGAACTGGCAAATGAGCCAAGGCCTATGCGTTCATCAGCGGTAAATTCTTATAAAAAATTTATTGGTAGCGCTGCTTCATTTATAAAAAAACTTGATCCAAATCATTTGGTAACAACGGGTACCGAAGGTTACATGAGTACAGATAATATTCGGCTCTATAAAAACATACATGATGATAAAAGTATTGATTATTTGACCATACATATCTGGCCAAAAAACTGGTCATGGTTCAGCGGCAAGGATATTGCCGGTGGCATGGATGCAGTCATTAGTAAAACAATAAATTATTTACACGAGCATGAAAATGTTGCCAAAGAATTAAACAAGCCATTGGTTATAGAAGAGTTTGGATTACCAAGAGATGGCCATTCTTACGATATAGATTCACCTACAACTTGCAGGGATATTTATTATCATAAGATTTTGACTGAATGGGTTAACAGCAAAAGGTCAAATGGTATTTTAGCCGGTGTAAATTTTTGGGCATATGGCGGTGTAGCAAAACCCGTAAAAGGCCAGATCTTTTGGAAGACAGGAGATGAATACATGGGGGATCCGCCAATGGAAGAACAGGGATTAAATACAGTGTTTAATTCTGATAAAAGCACATGGGCTATAATAGATTCTTATTTGCAAAGCGCCAATAAAAAAAATGATTTAATCGATTTGCCCTCAGATAAAAAAGCAACCAGGCAAACTATTGATCTTTATCACAATTTAAAAAGGCTGCAGGATAAAGGGATCATGTTTGGGCACCAGGATGACCTTGCTTACGGAGTAGGTTGGAAATATGTTCCTGGTAAAAGTGATGTAAAAGAAGTAACCGGCGATTATCCTGCTGTTTACGGTTTCGAGCTTGGACGTATTGAATTAGATCATCCCGTAAATATAGACTCCGTCCCTTTTGATAAAATGAGGTCATTTATCCAAACCGTTTATGAGCGGGGCGGAATAATTACATTAAGCTGGCATTTAAATAATCCATTGACCGGTAAAACTGCGTGGGACCCCGCACCCGGTACCGTTGCTTCTATTTTGCCCGGAGGTTCAAAAAATGAATTATATAAAAGCTGGCTTGATAAAGTTGCTAATTTTATCCTAAGCTTAAAAGGAAAAAACGGGGAATACATCCCTGTTATATTTCGTCTTTTTCATGAATTAAACGGTAACTGGTTTTGGTGGGGCAAAGATCATTGCGCACCGGAAGAATTAAAGCAGCTCTGGCATTTTACGGTTTCTTACCTGAGAGGTACCAAAAATATTCACCAGCTTTTATACGCTTACAACACCGATCGTTTTTCTTCTAAAGAAGAATATCTTTTAAAATATCCGGGCGACGGGTGGACAGATATTATTGGCTTTGATATCTACCAGCGAAAGGGTGGCGATGATGGAAACGCGACGTTTATAAAAGATGCTGATGCTATGTTGACCATTCTTGAAGAAATTGCGCGTGAAAAAAATAAAATTCCGGCACTCACGGAGTTTGGATATGCGCAGGTTCCTGATAGTACATGGTGGACGAATGTTTTATTTAAAGCATTGGAGCAACATAAAATATCGTACGCGCTGGCATGGCGCAGTGCAGGTTACAAGACCTCAGGAGAAGTAGAATATTATTTACCTTTCAAAGGCCAGGCCTCAGAGAAAGATTTTATTAAGTTTTATAATGAACCCAAAACCCTGTTTCAAAAAGAAGTAACAAAAGAGCATCTGTATAAATGAAATTGCAACCATTAGATATTGCCATAGTTGTCCTGTATCTCCTATCAATGCTTATGCTCGGCTGGTTCCTGAGAAAGAAAGCGAGGCAGAATAACGAGAGCTATTTATTGGGGGGCAAAAAGCTTCCCTGGTATTTACTGGGCCTTAGCGATGCTGCTGATATGTTTGATATCAGTGGTACAATGTGGATGGTGGCGCTTTGTTTTGTGTATGGGTTAAAAAGCATCTGGATACCCTGGCTCTGGCCGGTATTTAACCAGGTTTTTAATATGATGTTTTTGGCAAAATGGTTGCGGCGTTCCAACGCCACTACCGGTGCACAATGGCTGGCAACCCGTTTTGGATTAAAGGGCACAGGAGTAAGATCTTCACACAATATTGTTGTGGCATTTGCATTGATTGGCTGTCTCGGTTTCCTGGCTTATGGCTTTATTGGCCTGGGGAAATTTATTGAAATTTTTGTTCCCTGGAGCTTAATTCAGCCTTATATCCCTTTTCATGTAGCGCCTCAGTATGTCGCACATTTTTATGGAATTATATTTACCCTGTTTGCAATGTTCTATTCTATTTTAGGTGGAATGCGCAGTATTGTTTTGGGTGATCTTATTAAATATGTGATCATGACGGTTGGGTGTATTGCCATTGCTGTAATAGCTGTTATACATTTAAACGGGCAACCGCTCAAGGTACCGCGTGGATGGAGCAATCCCTTTTTTGGGTGGCATCTCAATTTGGACTGGTCGGGTATTGTAGCCGATGCAAATAAAAAAATAGCCGGTGATGGCTACGGCCTTTTTGGGATCTTTTTTATGATGATGCTTTTTAAAGGCTTGTTTGCAAGTCTCGCCGGCCCTGCTCCCAATTATGATATGCAAAAAGTATTGTCAACAAAATCTCCTAAAGAAGCTTCCAAAATGACAGGTTTTGTTTCCATTGTGTTGTTACCTATCAGGTATTTAATGGTTATAGGCTTAACCGTTCTTGCTTTATTATATTATAACCAGTTGGATCTTTCTGATGGAACGGGGCACACTGATTTTGAAAGAATATTACCTGCAGCTATCAATAATTTTTTACCCGTTGGTATTTTAGGACTGGTGCTTACAGGTTTACTGGGAGCGTTTATGGGAACTTTCTCAGGAACTATGAACGCAGCGCAGGCTTATATTGTTAATGATATCTATCTTAAATATATTAACCCAAACGCGCCAAACAAAAGAGTGATTTATATGAACTACCTGTCGGGTATTATTGTGGTTGCGGTAGGAGTAATACTGGGATTTTTTACAAAGGATGTCAACAGCATTTTGCAATGGATTGTTTCAGGACTATACGGCGGCTACATAGCTGCAAATGTATTCAAGTGGTATTGGTGGAGATTTAATGCTAATGGATTTTTTTGGGGGATGCTTGCCGGAATTGCAGGAGCGCTGGTATTTTCAAGATTCTTTGACGGTATACAATTTTTATATTTCTTTCCCCTGCTTTTCCTTATATCAATAATTGGATGCCTGGCAGGAACCTACTCAGCACCTCCAACTGAAGCCGTGGTGCTGAAAAACTTTTATAAAACAGTTCGTCCATGGGGGTTTTGGAAACCAATTCACCAGATGGTTGCTAATGACGATCCTTCGTTTATAGCAAATAAAAGATTTAAGCTTGATATGTTCAATGTAGTGTTGGGGATTATCGCACAATTATGCCTGACGATCTTGCCATTGTACCTGGTGCTGTGGATGAAATTACCGTTATTAATAACCGTGGTCATACTGGCAGTAATTATCGTCATTCTTAAAAAAACATGGTGGAATAAATTAGAAGACTAAAATCAAAAATATTTATAGATGGCAATAATCTTTTATCATGAATGCATATTTTAAAAACAGAATAAAAGTCTTAAAGACCTCTTTTAATGATTTGATTGGCCTTAGAAATACACCGGTTGAATCCATAAATGGTATTTATGAGCGTTATGAAAATCCTGTTCTTACCGCGACTCATGCTCCATTGAACTGGCGGTTTGATTTCAACGAGCAAACAAATCCTTACCTGATGGAAAGGTTTGGGATAAATGCTGTATTCAATTCCGGCGCCATAAAATTTAATAATAAATATGTACTGGTAGCCAGGGTGGAAGGCGTGGACAGGAAATCATTTTTTGCAGTAGCTGAAAGTGAAAATGGTATTGATAACTTTAAGTTTTGGGATTATCCTGTTGTGTTACCACCAACAAATGAGCCCGAAGTAAACGTATATGATATGCGGTTGGTTCAGCATGAAGATGGATGGATCTACGGGATATTCTGCACGGAGAGAAAAGACCCTGGTGCACCCGAAGGCATTCAATCTGCTGCAATAGCACAATGTGGTATTGCAAGAACAAAAGATCTTTTTCAATGGGAACGTCTCCCTGATCTGAAAACTCCATCGCCCCAGCAAAGGAATGTAGTGCTGCACCCGGAATTCGTTAATAATAAATATGCTTTTTATACCCGCCCGCAGGATAGCTTTATTGATCCCGGAGCAGGCGGGGGCATAGGTTTTGGGCTATGCGATGATATTGAAATGGCAATTATTGATAAAGAAATCGTAATTGACAAAAGAGAATATCACACAGTTTCTGAAGCAAAGAATGGTTTAGGCCCTGCCCCGATCAAAACAGAAAAAGGTTGGTTGCACCTGGCACATGGTGTGCGAAATACAGCTGCAGGCTTACGATATGTTTTATATATGTTTATGACCGGTATTAATGATATCACAAAAGTTATCCATAAGCCTGGCGGATACTTTATGGCTCCTGAAGGAGATGAAAGAACAGGCGATGTTTCCAACGTTTTGTTTTCCAACGGCTGGATACCTGATGAAGATGGAACCGTATTTATTTATTATGCATCATCAGATGTGAAAATGCATGTCGCCACTTCGACGATTCAAAAACTATTGGATTATGTTATTAACACCCCCGAAGACCGGTTATCTTCTGAAGCATCCGTACAGACTGTTATCAGTATAGTTGATAAGAACTTATCCGGGGAAGATCATAATGCTGAAGCACACACGCAGGTTCATGGTTATGTTAAATAAGGTAAACAGTGCAACAAAATTTGTTCAAAAGTAATGATATGTTTTCTGTGCAGCAGTTAGCTCAATATAAAAAAGAATTGCAAAATGAGTTATCCGCGGTACTAAGCTTTTGGCAAAAAAATACAGTTGATAATGAGTTTGAAGGCTTTTATGGAAAACTTGATAATTCAAATAAAGTATTTCCAGGCGCACCGAAGGGTTCTGTTCTTAACAGCAGGATATTATGGACTTTTTCCGCTGCTTTTAATCTTACCGGCAATATGGATTACCTGGAAACAGCAGAAAGGGCTTTTAGGTATATTCTCGATCATTTTATTGATAAAGAATACGGCGGTGTTTATTGGATGGTGGATCACAAGGGAGATCCGTACGATACAAAGAAACAAATCTATGCATTGTCATTTGCAATATATGGCCTCAGTGAATTTTATCAATGCAATAAAAACCGGGAGTCAATGGACCTGGCCATAGAGTTGTACAACCTTATCGTTGAACACAGCTATGATACGATATATGGAGGATACATTGAAGCGTTATCAAGGGATTGGAAAGAACTAAGTGATTTGCGGCTAAGCACAAAAGATGCAAATGAAAAAAAATCAATGAACTCGCATTTACATCTGCTGGAAGGCTTTACCAACCTTTATCGCATATGGCCGGATAAAGCGCTGCATAAAAAAATTAAAGAATTGATCAATATCTTTCTGGTCCATATTATTGATAAAAAATCCCATCACCTGGTTTTGTTTTTTGATGAAGAATGGAATGTTAAATCGAATACAATTTCATATGGCCATGATGTTGAGGCCTCCTGGCTCATTCAGGAATCTGCTGAAACAACCGGTGACGGGGAACTTGTTCAGCTTGTAAAAAACCAATCTGTAAAGCTCGCCGATGTTGCATCAGAAGGGCTCGACAATGATGGAGGCTTATGGTATGAGTATGAAGCAGGGACTGATAGCCTTATAAAAGAAAAGCATTCATGGCCACAGGCAGAAGCCATGATAGGGTTTTATAACGCCTGGCAAATTACAGGCGATGAAAGTTATCTCAAAAGATCTTTGGCAAGCTGGCAGTTTGTACAGGATCACATTCTTGATAAAAAAAACGGTGAATGGTTTTGGGGTGTAACGGAAAATTATTCTTTGATGGCTGAAGATAAAGTAGGTATATGGAAATGCCCTTATCATAACAGCAGGGCATGTATTGAATTGATCAGGCGGATAAATAAAACGATGGAGAATTAATTTAAGATCCAATATCCTTTTTTAAGTTAAAAACTTTTGCGATTTGCGGTTAAAATAATAAATATGCGATTTCTTTTGGCATGCCTCTTAAATACTTTTCTCAGCACCCTGTGCACTGGGCAGGATCATGCTTTCAATATAAAGAAGTATGGGGCAGCGGGCGATGGAAAAACAATCTGTACAAAAGCTATCCAGGCAGCTGTCGATGCCTGCAATAAAAATAACGGCGGCGATGTAATTATTCCAACGGGAGTTTTTATAATTGGAACTGTAAATCTTAAGTCTAACGTACACCTTTACTTGCAAAGTGGCGCTATATTGAGAGGCAGCTCCAACCTCAGCGATTATCAGCCTTTTTTTGCGGGGGAACATTACAGCCATGTTCATAAAGGGATGCTCTTTACAGAAGATGCAGAAAATATAATGATATCAGGCGAAGGGCAAATTGATGGTAACGGAGATGTTTTCTTTGAAATGGATAAAGCAAAAAAACTAAGTGCTGCTGATACAAGATTTACAAGGCAGAAAGAAAATTTCCGCCATGTTGAAGAAGGAGTTGGAGATGGCCCCATAGTACCAAAGGACCGGCCCTATCAAATGTTTGTTTTCAGTAATTGCAAACGGATAACGATCAGGGATATTTTTATTACAAAAGCCCCTTTCTGGTGTATGCATTTCGCCGATTGTGATGCCGTTCATGTAACTGGCATTCGCTTGTGGAATAATTTATTGGCACCAAATGCAGATGGTATAGACGTTACAAGTTGTACGAATGTTGTTATTGACGGATGCGACATTCGGAGCGGCGATGATGCAATTGCAGTGGTTGGTTACAATCATCATTTTGAGATTCCGGGTTTAAACACCTGGCACATCTTTCGGGAAATATTATTATCAGTAATTGTAACCTTCAGTCTTATTCAAGCGGTATTCGTATCGGGTTTCTCGATCAGAATACGGTGCGTAATATCCATGTGAGCAATGTAAACATAACCAATTCTACAAGAGGCATTGGGATCTTTGTAAGAGATGAAGGTTCATTGGAGAATATTACTTTTTCCAACATCAATATAGAAACACATTTGCGTACGGGTGATTGGTGGGGAAATGGGGAACCCATTCATATTTCGGCCGTAAGAGGAAAAGAAAATGTAAAGCCTGGTCAAATAAAACATGTGATATTTGAAAATATTATTTGCAAAGGCGAAAACGGGATGCTGGTGTATGGAAGTGATGAAAGTATAATAGAAGATGTTTCATTTGATCATGTAAGATTTGAGCTTGCAGACAGCAGGCTCAACGAAGTAGCAGGGGGCAATATAGACCTGCGGGGAAGCAGCCTGGAAAAATCACTTTTTGCAAGAGATATTCCGGGCCTGCTTATACAATATGTTAAGGGATTGCGCATCAATGATTTTAAGTTACAATAGTTAAATACCCGCATGGCCTTTTTTACTCATGGAATTGAATTGAACCATTTTGAAGATGTGGAAATTATGGATTTTAAAGGATCTGCATCACCCGTAAATCCAAAAGCCTATAAAATTTATGCTGATAAAGGAAGAAATTTCAAGACAGATGATAATGCAGGTATTTTACTTCAAAATGTACAATAATTTTTTTGCAACTAATAAAAAAGCAGTGTATTAGTTAGAGTGCGTTTCAAATTGTCGCACGGCCGCGCTGATTGCGGGTGTGAAGACACCGCCCACAGCAGCCCGCCCCGGTTGGTGTCCACCAACCTGCGACAATTTGAAATGCAGTGTATTGTTTACTTAAAAAAATGATTAAATTGAAAGAATATAATTATACATGAATTTGAGGGGATATGATTAGAATGCCGACCTTTCCGCTTGACAATAAAAACTATACGGTGCTTGAAAAAATTCCTGTTCAATTTTCGGTAGTAAAAAACTAAATAAAAAATAAAAACGTTCAACATGAAAAATATGTTTTTAATAATTGCAATGTTTGTCGCATTGCCCGCAGTAATATATGGTGCAAAGGGCCAGCAGGATTTTTATCAGATAAAGATTTATCATTTAAAAAGTAATGACCAGGTTGACCAGGTCGATCAGTATTTACAAAATGTTTACCTGCCGGCATTACATCGTTTGGGGATAAAAAATATTGGTGTATTTAAGCCAATTGCAAATGATACCGCTGCGCTAAAATTGATTTATGTGTTAGTTCCTTTTAATTCTGCAGACGCATGGTTGAAACTGGAAGGAAGCCTTCTAAAAGATGACGCCTATACATCATCCGTGAAAGGTTTTAATGAGGCGGCTCCCGATAAAGCTCCATACGAAAGAGTTGAATCAATTTTGCTGGAAGCATTTCCAGGACAAGGCCATTTGTTGTTACCACCGGCGAAAAGCCCGGAAAGGGTTTTTGAATTAAGAAGTTATGAAAGCCCCACTCAACATCTTGCGGAGAAAAAGATGGCTATGTTTAATACAGGTGGAGAGATAGATATTTTCAAAAGGCTTGGCTTCAACCCGGTTTTTTATGCACGTGTATTATCCGGAAGCCGCATGCCCAATTTTATGTATATGCCCGTTTTTGATAATTTACAGCAAAAGGATGCCCAATGGAAAATTTTTGGAAATGACCCTCAATGGAAAGAAATCTCTGCAAAACCGGAAAATGAAAACAAGGCATCTGTTTCGCATATTGACAGTATTGTAATGCACAGTACTTCTTATTCAGATTATTAATTTTTTTTATGTACTTCAAGACATTTCAATTAAAAATAATTGTGATAGCTGGCAGCTTTCTTCTGCCAGGCGTAAATTCCTTTTCACAAAACGTGGGCGTTTTTGACGGGCATAATGATGTAGGTCAGATTCTGCATCCGGGCAACGCAAAATTCAATAAATCTACGGGCGATTATGAACTATCCGGTTCCGGTACCAACATATGGCTTACCCGTGATGACTTTCATTATTTATGGAAGCGGATGAAGGGTAATTTTATACTGCAGGCAAGGGGAAAATTAATTGGCAAAGGAGTCGAGGGGCACCGCAAGTTTGGCTGGATGGTTCGCACTTCTACCGACAGCAGTACGGCAATGGTTGCAGCTACTGTTCATGGAGATGGCCTTACTTCTCTTCAATACCGGAAGCTGCCTCATACGAATGTTGAGGAAACAAAATTTACGATCATAGCTCCGGATGTAATTCAACTGGAAAGAAGGGGCAATCAATACATCATGTCGGTAGCTCATTTTGGCGAGCCGTTTGTGACCCAACAAATTACCGATATTGATTTGGGCGATGATGTGTATGTTGGCCTGTTTATATGCTCGCATAATAAAGATGTGGTAGAGAAAGTTTCATTTGATAATGTGCGGCTCATTATTCCTGCAAAAGAAGATTTTGTTCCATATAAAGATTACATCGGCAGCAATATTGAAACGATGGATGTATTTACCGGCAAGCGGGAGGTTTTATATACTTCACCGGAATCTTTGCAGGCGCCTAACTGGACACGCGATGGAAAAAGCCTGATCTATAACAGTAAGGGATTAATGTATCGCTTCAATATTCAAAACCGCACGCCTCAATTGATCAATACCGGCCTGGTAAAAAATAATAACAACGATCATGTGCTTTCTTTTGATGGAAAAATGATTGGATTGAGTGCCACAAGTCCTGATGGGAAATATAATTCCGTTGTTTACACAGTTTCCATAAATGGAGGTGAGCCAAAAAAGATCACAACCGGTGGCCTTTCCTATTTACACAGCTGGTCACCTGATGGTAAGTATCTAACGTTTACGGGTGAACGCAATGATGAATTTGATATTTATAAAATTCCTTCAGGCGGGGGAAAAGAGATTCGCCTTACGACCTTCACGGGGTTGGATGACGGATCAGAATATAGCCCTGACGGAAAATATATTTACTTCAACTCGGTGAGAAGTGGCATGATGCAATTATGGCGAATGAAGCCTGATGGAGGCAACCAGGAACAGATCACCAATGATGAATATAATAACTGGTTTGCCCACATATCGCCCGATGGTAAATGGATCGTTTGTTTATCTTTTATGAAAGATATTAAGCCAGATGATCATCCATTTTATAAACATGTTTATTTACGCATATTGCCTGCAGGTGGAGGTACCCCTAAGGTAATTGCCTATTTATATGGCGGCCAGGGCTCTATAAACACGCCATCATGGTCTCCCGATGGCAGGAAAATTGCTTTCGTTAGTAACACCGGTTTGCAAAAATAATTTACACAAAGAATAGAATAAGAAATTCATTAAAAGTCAATTTAAAAATTCAACATGAAATATGTAATCAGGAGAAGCCAGGTCATAATTTTTTTATTTACCCTAATGATGTTATTAACCGGGAGCAGTAAAGCTCAATCCCGTAATGCTTCGATAGAGTCTAAGGTCAGTGCGATGGTTAAACAAATGACTTTAGAAGAAAAAGTGGGGCAAATGGCGCAGGTGTCTATTGAATCTTTAGGCGGTATTCAGAATGGAAATTTTGGTTTCAACCAGGATAAATTCAGGGATGCGGTAGTCAATTATAAAATAGGCTCTATGTTGAATACACCGGGTTTACAGACCGCGCAGCAATGGAATGGAATTATTGAGCAAATACAAAATGCAGCAAAGGAAACCCGCTTGAAGATCCCCGTTTTATATGGCCTTGATAATAATCATGGTGTTAACTATGTTGCAGGCGCAACGCTTTTCCCGCAAGAGATAGGACAGGCCGCTACATGGAATCGCCAGCTGGTTTTTGACGGCGGAGTTATTACGGCTTACGAGTCAAGGGCTGTGAGCGTTCCGTGGACATTTTCGCCTGTGTTGGATTTGGGAACAAACCCGCAATGGCCACGTATTTGGGAAGATTATGGAGAAGACCCGTACCTGGGTGCAGAGATGGGGGTTCAGTTTGTAAAAGGCGTTCAGGACCCGCTTGGCAGCAAAGAAAAGCTTGCGGTAAGCGTAAAGCATTATATGGCTTATTCTGATCCTAAGTCGGGCCACGACAGGAGTGATGCATGGATCCCCGAAAATTATTTGCGTGAGTATCATCTACCGGCATTCCGGGCTGTAGTGGAAGCAGGTGCAAGAACCGTGATGGTGAATTCAGCTTTAATTAACGGCTTGCCCACGCATATCAATAAACACATACTTACTGATATACTTAAAAAAGAACTGGGCTTTACAGGTTTTATTGTTTCCGACTGGCAGGATATAGAAAATGTTTACCGCCGCGATCATATCACAAAAGATATAAGGGGAGCTGTCATGCTGGCTATAAACGCGGGGATTGATATGTCAATGATCCCATATGATTATAAAGAATTTTGTACAGACCTTATCGCATTGGTTCATGAAGGAAAAGTTCCTATGAGCAGGATTGATGATGCTGTTACAAGAATCTTAAGAGTGAAACATGAACTGCAGATTTTCGAAACGCCGGTAACCTATGTAAAGGACTATCCAAAATTTGGAAGTGAGGCATTTGAAAAAGCCGCTTATAATACTGCCGCAGAGTCTATCACGCTTTTAAAGAATACGAACAATGTTTTGCCATTACCAAAGACTGCAAAAATTTTGGTGGCAGGCCCAAATGCCAATTCCATGAGAACATTAAATGGGGGATGGACTTATACATGGCAGGGTGAAAGGACTGATGAATATGCACAGCGATACAATACTATTTTAGAAGCGGTGCAGAAGAAGTTCGGGGCTGATCATGTAAAATACCAACAAGGGGTTGCCTATAATATGAAGGGTAAATATTATGAAGATACGGTTGTAAATATCGATTCGGCTGTACAGGCTGCAGAAGGTGTAGATTATATTTTATTATGTATTGGAGAAAACAGTTATACCGAAACACCTGGTAACCTTAATGATTTAAGTTTATCTGATAACCAGCTTTTACTGGCGCAGGCAATGATCAAAACGGGCAAGCCTGTGATTTTTATTTTAAACGAAGGCCGTCCAAGGATTATTAACAGGATAGAGCCCGGCGCTGCGGCTATTGTAGACCTTTATCTTCCGTCAAATTTTGGTGGAGATGCATTGGCTGATATTCTTACCGGCGATGTAAATCCAAGTGGCAAACTTCCCATTACTTATCCGAAGTACACCAACTCATTAGCCGGTTACATCCATAAACCATCAGAAGGAAATGGCAACCCACAGGGCGGGGAAGATAGTATTCAATTCCAATTTGGATTTGGGCTGTCGTACACATCGTTTGAATACAGCAATTTAACTATCAATAAGAAAAGTTTTTCGCCCGGTGAAACAGCTACCATCAACGTTACTGTAAAAAATACCGGTAACCGCGAAGGAAAAGAAGTAGCACAGTTATATGTTTCTGAGCTTGTTGCTTCTTTAACTCCTGATGTAAAAAGACTTAGAGGTTTCGAAAAAATTGATTTACAACCAGGTGAATCAAAAACAGTAGAATTTAAGCTGCCATTAAAAAACCTGGCATTTGTAAATACAGATAATAAGCGAACACTGGAAGCCGGCGATTTCAAAACCCAGGTAGCTAATCAAACAACATCATTCATGGTAAATAAAACTATTGTTTTTTAAAATACATCTTCGGTATAGGTAAAGAGATCAACAAGAAATACACGCTAACATAGAATAACATTTTTATGAAAAA
>JBDTZL010000117.1:0-10129 GCA_040005125.1 Ginsengibacter sp. | reverse complement strand
AAAACTTCCTGCATTTCAGGGCTGTCGCTTTTTTTCATTTCAAGTTCCCAAAACACCAGCTTTTTATAAATTTCCATCCACTCATTATAATCGGGATTGTTATTAAGCGACATAAATAAATCCCGGAATTGCTGCTGGTAGGCAGAAGTCGTTTTCTCTGCAACCAGCCTCCTGTTATCTATGATCTTTTTTAATGAAAGCCAAACCTGGTTGGGGTTTACCGGCTTTATTAAATAGTCTGTTATTTGCGAACCAATAGCTTCATCCATCAAATTCTCCGTTTCATTTTTTGTGATAAGAACTATGGGGATCTGCGTATTGATTTCTTTTATCTTTTGTAAGGTTTCCAGGCCCGTAATACCAGGCATGCTTTCATCAAGCAAAACAACATCCACTTCATTCTCCTTCACATAGTCAATTGCATCAAAACCATTGCTCAGCGATTTTACTTCATAGCCTTTATTTTCTAAAAACATGATTTGAGACTTGAGGCTTTCCATCTCATCATCTACCCATAAAATTTTTGCTGCGTTCATCTGTAATTTTTAGTGACCTCAAATGGTAATTATCAATATTTGCAAACAAGCCTCCAAAATTTGTAATGACACGTTTGAAGGCCGTATTCGTACAAATGTAATTTATTCCCTTTCCAAAAATTATCTTTGCCGCAGTACACAAGCATTTTAACAATTTCGAAATAAATGGCATTTAGAAAAATAATCAATGATCCTGTATATGGTTTTATAACTATCGATGATGAACTGGTATATACTATTATATCACATTCCTGTTACCAGCGCATGCGTCGTATTCACCAAATGGCAATGGCACAATTGGTATATCCGGGGGCTGTTCATACGAGACTTCATCATTCATTAGGCGCATATCATTTAATGTGCAATGCACTCAATGAATTAAAGAGCAAAGGGTTTTCTATTTCAAAAGAGGAGGAACAAGCTGCAAAAATCGCCGTTCTTTTACACGATATTGGCCATGGGCCATATTCTCATGCATTGGAGAATACTTTAATAGAGAATGTTGATCATGAGGAAATATCGTTGTTATTAATGAAGAAAATGAATGAAGAGTTCATGGGGAAAATTCAGATGGCCATTGATATTTTTACTGACAGCTATCCTAAGAAATTTCTTCACCAATTGGTAAGCGGCCAGTTAGATGTTGATCGCATGGATTATTTAATCCGCGATAGTTTTTTTACCGGCGTAAGTGAAGGCGTTATTGGTTATGATCGTATTATCAAAATGCTGACTGTACATAACGGGGAATTAATGATTGAGGAAAAGGGCATTTATTCCATAGAAAAATTTTTAGTATCGCGGCGGCTCATGTACTGGCAGGTTTACCTGCATAAAACCGTTTTATGCGCAGAGAAAATGCTGATCAATATCATTAAAAGGGCACGGCTCGTGAAAGCGCAGGCTTCATCCCGCGAACTTAATATTTTTCTACATGCTGAATTTAGTAAAGAGGGAATTGAAAGACATCTTGATGATTTTTGCAGCCTTGATGATTATGATGTACTGTCTGCAATAAAGCTCTGGATATATCATCCCGATAAAATTTTATCCATTCTATGTAAAAGCATCATAAACCGCAGGCTTCTTAAAGTCAAATACTCAGGAAAACCAATTCCTGGTGAAATTGTTAAAGAAAAAACAGCATTGGTGAAAAAGTACCTCCATATTAACGATACGGAAGCCGGGTACCTGATTTTTACCGGTGAAACGGGCAACAAAACATATAGCACACAGGATGAGCATATAAATATTCTTTTCAAAGATGGGGAAATAAAAGACATTTCAGAAGTGGATAATGCCCTTATAAATCAAACATTATTTGGCACGGTAAAAAAATTTTACATTTGTTTTCCGAATATGGAGCAAATTATAATTTAACTTTTAAGTACCTTGATCGTCTGTACTGATAGATAAAGAAAAAAATGGAGTTTACTGCAACACAAATATCTTCACTTATAAACGGAAAAATTGAAGGCGACCCCGATGTTATTGTTTCCTCTTTTGGAAAACTCGAGGAGGCGCAGGCAGGCCAGCTCGCATTCCTGGCAAATCCCAAATATGAAGAATTTTTATATTCGACAAAAGCATCTGTAATAATAGTTAACAACACACAGCAAGTCGATAAAAAAGTGGATGCAACTCTTATCCGGGTACCGGATGCATATTCTGCTTTTGCGATTATTTTAAGTGCTCACGATAAAATGGCTACTGCAAATCTTACAGGGATTCAACAACCTGTTTATATTTCGGCAACTGCCAGGATGGGTGAAAATATTTTTATCGGAGCTTTTACTTATATAGGAGATAATGTACAAATTGGAAATAATGTAAAACTTTACCCGCAGGTATATATCGGTAATAATGCTTCTATTGACGACGATTCTATTTTATTTCCCGGGGTAAAAATTCACCATGATTGTGTAGTAGGAAAGAATGTTACGATACATGCCGGTTCTGTTATTGGCAGCGATGGATTTGGCTTTGCGCCCCAACAGGATGGCAGCTTTAAAAAAGTGCCGCAAATTGGTAATGTTGTCGTCGAAGATAATGTTGAAATAGGCGCCAATGCCACAATTGACCGCGCGACCATCGGTTCTACTTTAATAAGATCGGGGGCGAAACTGGATAACCTCATTCAAATCGCGCATAATGTTGAAGTAGGAAACAACACTGTTATTGCAGCACAGGCAGGAATAAGCGGCAGTACAAAAGTCGGCAATAATGTAATGATAGGCGGTCAGGCAGGTATTGTGGGCCATTTGCATATTGCAGATGGAAGTAAAATTAATGCACAAAGCGGTGTAAGCAAATCCATTAAAATTCCTAATACAGCAGTTACCGGCTCTCCTGCTTTCGATTATGCCCATGCCCTTCGCAGCCAGATATTAAGCCGCAACCTGCCAGATCTTGAAAAAAGAATCAAGGAACTCGAACAAATTCTCGAGCGCCTTATAAATGAAAAAGTAGCAGGCTAAAGTCCCTTTTAAAATAATCTTTCAAAAATTTCCCTGTTGAGTTGCTATTTTTCAAAGCAATAGTTTTCATACTTTCGTACCTATGGAGCCATTGAATTCTAAAGAGGAATATTTTCAACATACCATAAAAGAAGAAGTAACTATTTCAGGAGCAGGTATTCATACCGGGCAATCGGTGACCATGCTTATAAAGCCTGCGGAACCCAATACCGGGATTAATTTTCAAAGAACAGACCTTCCCGGTAAACCAGTTGTAAAGGCTGATGTTGATAATGTAATAGAAACAAACCGCAGCACGACGATTGAATACAATGGTGCAAGAGTGGGAACCATTGAACACATGATGGCGGCTTTAACCGGCATGCAGATCGACAACGTACTTGTAGAGATTGACGGGGAAGAGGTACCTATACTTGATGGCAGTTCACAGCTTTTTATTGAGCACCTGTCCAAAGCCGGTATCAAAAAACAGGATGCTGCTAAAACCTATTATACTATTCAGCATAATATCAGTTTTATTGATGAAGAAAAGAAAGTAGAGATGGTAGCTTTGCCTTATGATGGATACCGCATCAATACCCTGATTGATTTTAACTCGCCGGTGCTGGGCACCCAGCATGCAGATTTACGCAATATTGCAGATTTCCAAAAAGAAATTGCCCCCAGCCGCACTTTTTGTTTTTTTCATGAGCTGGAACTTCTCATTGCCAATGATCTCATAAAAGGCGGCGATATTAATAATGCAATAGTAGTAGTTGATAAGCCGGTAACAAAAGACCAGGTGGAACGCATATCAAAAATATTTCATAAAGAAGATGTGAAAGTAAGTGAAGCAGGAATACTCAATAACCTTACCCTTCGCTTCCCCAATGAGCCGGCACGGCATAAGTTACTGGATGTTGTAGGCGACCTGGCTCTTGTTGGCTATCCTTTCAAAGCACACATCATAGCAAACAGGCCGGGCCATTCTTCCAATATAAAGTTTGCCAAGAAAATTAAAGAACACATAAAGAGGTACAAGCATCGCCAGGATATTCCAAAATACGATCCCAATTTACCTCCCCTGCTTGACATCCAGGAGATTGAAAAAACATTACCCCACAGGTACCCGTTTTTAATGGTTGACAAAATAATTGAACTCACCGATACACACGTGGTAGCTATAAAAAATGTTACCTATAATGAGCCATTCTTCCAGGGGCATTTCCCCGGCAACTTAGTAATGCCCGGGGTATTGCTTGCTGAAGCACTCGCACAGGCAGGCGGGTTTATAGCCATTCCAAGAAACACAGAAGATAAATACGATACCTATTTTCTCAAAATTGAAAATTGCAAATTCAAACAAAAGGTAGTTCCGGGAGATACCCTTATTTTAAAAATGGAATTAATGCATCCGATACGCAGGGGCATTTGCGAAATGCGTGGTACCGTATATGTCGGTGATAAAATTGTTACCGAAGCTATATTAATTGCACAAATAGTAAAAAGACCTAAAGCCTTATTATGATTAGTTCCCTTGCACATATTCATCCGGCTGCGCAAATAGGAAAAGATGTAACCATTGATCCTTTTGCAGTTGTCGAAGAAGGGGTGGTAATTGGTGAGGGCACACATATTATGTCGCATGCAGTTATCATGAAAAATACGGTGATCGGTAATTTTTGCAATATTTTCCCCAGTGCAGTATTGGGCGGTATTCCCCAGGATTTAAAATTTGATGGTGAAGAAACTTTTGTTGAAATAGGCGACAATACCACCATCAGGGAGTTTGTTACTGTTAACAGGGGGACGAAGGACAAATGGAAAACTGTGGTTGGCAGCGATTGCCTGTTAATGGCTTACTGCCATATAGCACACGATTGTATCCTGGGAGATCATGTAATTATTGCCAATTCGGTTCAGCTCGCCGGTCATGTGGAAATCGGGGATTATGCAATCATCGGTGGCATGGCTGCGGCTATTCAATTTTCCAAAATAGGTGCGCACTGTTATATTGCCGGCCGCACAGAAATTATAAAAGATGTGCCGCCTTTTATTAAGGCAGGCCGCACGCCCCTGAGCTATGTAGGCGTAAACTCGGTAGGGTTGCAGAGAAGAGGCTTTTCATCAGAAAAAATAAACAGCATCCTTGAAATTTACCGTCACATTTTTACCAGGGGATTAAATACGACACAGGCAACAGAATTCATTGAAAAAGAATTACCCGAGAGCGAAGAAAAAACCGAAATCATAAAATTCATCAGGGAGAGCAAGCGCGGTATCTTAAAAGTTTCTTCCAAAGAAAATAGTGATGAATATTAAGCTTACCAACCTGGGTAAACGGTACAACAGGGAGTGGATTTTCCGAAACCTTAATTTTCAATTTGATATTAATAAGCATTATGCCATAACCGGGCCTAATGGATCCGGCAAATCTACCCTGCTCCAGATCATTGCAGGATCCGCCATCTATAACGAAGGAAAAATCGATTACCATCAACTGGATAAACCAATTGAACCGGAAAAAATCTTTAAAAAAATTTCTTTCGCGGCTCCCTATCTTGATCTTGTGGAAGAAATGACACTTACTGAGTTTCTCAATTTTCACCACAAAATGAAAAGCTGGATCTCACCCTTTGATACAAAGCAGATTATTCTTTTACTGGACCTTGAAAAATCCGCGCATAAGCAAATACGTTATTTCAGCAGCGGCATGAAACAAAGGGTAAAGCTTGCGCAGGCCGTTTTTAGCGATGTACCTGCTGTATTGCTTGATGAACCCGCTACGAATCTTGATGAGGCAGGAATACAATTATATAAAACACTGATAGAAAATTATTGTAAAAACCGGTTGGTAATCATCAGCAGCAATGATAAAGGGGAATATTCTTTTTGTGAGGAATGTATCAATATGCTGAACTATAAATGATCCCGTGCAGAGTGAGAGAGTAAAAACTACCTGCTGCTTGCGATCAATAAATTCAAATCGGTAAATTTCAAATCAAAGCGCTCGCTGAGGTGAAAATTGGTGAGCGCCCCCTTGAATAAATAAATTCCGCTGCGGATATTTATTTTGTACCATACCAGGTTTTCAAATCCGCCATCATCTGCCATTTCAAGCATCAAAGGCATTAATACATTGCTGATAGATTGGGAAGCTGTACGTGCAAAACCACTAGGGATGTTGGGCACGCAATAATGGATCACATCATATTTCCTGAAAACGGGGGTTTTATGAGATGTGATGGAAGAAGTTTCAAAGCAGCCGCCGTGATCAATACTTACGTCAACTATTACACTTCCGGGTCGCATTTTACTTACCATCTCTTCGGTAACAACTACCGGTGTTCTTCCCCCCGAAGATGATAGGGCGCCCACTGCCACATCGCAGGTTTTTAACTGTTTTGATAAAATGCCCGGCTCTATAACGGAGGTGTATAAACGCACTCCTATATTGTTCTGCAGTCTTTTTAAACGGTAGATACTGTTATCGAAAACTTTAACACTCGCTCCCATTGCCAGCGCCGTGCGGGCTGCCTGTTCACCCACGATGCCTGCTCCTATAATAATAACTTTTGTAGGAGGAATACCCGAAATACCACCGACAAGAACACCCTTTCCATTGTTGGCATTACTGAGGTATTGGCCTGCAATAAGCATAACCGCGCTGCCCGCTATTTCACTCATGCTTCGCACAATAGGATTGTGGCCACTATCATCTTTTAGATTTTCAAAACTGAGCGCCGTAATTTTCTTCTCAATCATTCTTTCCAGTATCTCTTTTTTCATCGCAGAAAGATGTATGGGAGAAATGATAAACTGGTGGTGCTTCAACATGTCAAGCTCGTCTTCACCCACCGGTGCGCTTTTTACAACAATATCGCATTCAAAAACGTGCTTCTTATTGTTTACTATTTTAGCGCCGCACTCGCTGTAATCCCTGTCAGAATAACTGGCGCCTTCCCCTGCTTTACTTTCCATGACTACCCTGTGGCCATTCGCAACCAATACACTTACGGCTTCGGGAGTAAGGGAGATCCTGTTTTCCTGAAAAGATGTTTCTTTAGGAATGCCTATGAATAATTCGACTCCCTTTGGTTTTACATCCAGCGTCTCTTCAAGAGTTTCGTAAGTAAAGGAGGGAGAAACAAAAGGTTTCGAAGTTGCCATGAATTTATATTGCAATGAAAAGTATTATAAAAATAATTTTTTATTGGGGAAGTTGAACAATCAATTTTCTCGTGGTATTGGAAATAGCTTGTAAAGAAACAAAAATTGTTCCTGGTGGAAATAGCAAAATCGCTTTTTCAGGCCATTCAACCATACATATATTATCACTTGTCAGGCAATCTTCAACTCCCGCTTCAATAGCCTCATCAATATCCCTGAGCCTATACATATCTATGTGGTAAATAATAGATTTTTTTTCAGAATGATATTCCTGTATAATGGCATAAGTAGGACTGGTAACTGTTTCTTTAACACCAAGCTGTTTGCAAATAGCATGTATAAATGTAGTTTTCCCCGCGCCTAATTCTCCCGAAAATGCAAAGACTTTATGTGAATGGGTATATTCAACAAACTCTTTTGCCGCATTGTCAATATCGTCAAGAGTAAAAATAATATCCATTATCCAGGCGGTTTTTGTAAAAATAACACTAAGCCTGAAAAGCTGTTTAAATAGAATGTGCGTTCGTATGCATTTGGTTGCCGTGGCCGGTACCCCGGCCATTTGGTTCCACAAATTTTCTTAGCAGTGATTCAATCCGGTAGAGTAGTAAGTTTGTTGGTCAGCGGGCCAGGAAAGGCCGCAGCCCCAAACTGGTTTACACATTGATAGGCGATCATCACAGAGCCGCCATTGCTGGTCGCTGACCAACAACACATAAAATATAATTTTCAATATTGAAATATTTATAACCGCCTTAATTTTTCATCGGTATTTTTAATTATATGATCCTGGAAACACTTTTTAAAATTTATCCGTTTCACGTATTCTGTAGTAAAATTTATTAATGGCATGGAAAGCCCGGTTGTGATATTGAAAAAATATTGGGGTTATGATACCTTCAGGCCCTTGCAGCAGGAAATTATTAATTCTGTGGTAACCCGCCATGATACACTTGCCTTAATGCCAACAGGAGGCGGAAAATCAATATGCTTCCAGGTTCCATCATTGATGCAGGCGGGGTTATGCCTTGTAATAAGCCCCCTGATCGCTTTAATGAAAGACCAGGTCGCCAATCTTAAAAAGAAAGGAATTCCCGCGCTTTCTATCTATTCAGGAATGAGCTATACAGATGTAAGCAGGATACTCAGGAATGCGGCGTATGGGAATTTTAAATTTTTATATGTATCACCTGAAAGGCTTGAAACGCAATTATTTTTAGAATATTTGCCCGCCATCAATATTAACCTTATTGCTGTTGATGAAGCTCACTGCGTTTCGCAGTGGGGTTATGATTTCAGGCCACCATACCTTCGGATTGCAACAATCCGTGAGCAATTAAAAAATGTACCTCTTTTAGCGCTTACTGCATCGGCCACCCTTGAAGTGCAGAACGATATCTGCAAAAAACTTGCCTTCACTAATCAAAACATCTTTCAACAGTCTTTTGAAAGAAGGAATCTTTCTTATAGTGTTTTTGAACCCTCTTCAAAGCAAAATAAGCTGATAAATATTTTAAAAAAAGTTTCCGGCAGTGGTATCGTGTATTGCAAAAGCCGCAAAAGAACCAAAGAGATTGAAGAACTTCTTAATCTGAATGGGGTCAAAGCAGCTCATTACCATGCGGGCCTTTCCAACGACGTGCGAACTGCGAGACAGGAGGACTGGATAAATGATAAAATCCGCATTATTACGTGCACCAATGCTTTTGGAATGGGTATTGACAAACCCGATGTAAGAACCGTGATACATTATGATGTTCCGGATGCACTTGAAAACTATTACCAGGAAGCTGGCCGTGCAGGCAGGGATGAAAAAAAAGCATATGCGGTATTGTTTTTTAATGAACAGGAAATTATTGATCTAAAAAAGCAGTCAGAAATAAGATTTCCTGATACGCAAACAATAAAAAAAATTTACAGCTCACTAGTTAATTATTTTCAATTGCCTTCCGGCGATGGCGAGGGGCTTTCATTTGATTTTGACATAAATGATTTTGTAAAAAAATTTAAGCTGGATGCTTTTATTGTAAATAATGTATTGAAGATACTTGAGCAGGAAGAATTCATAAGTTACAGTGAGCAGTTTTTTTCACCATCGACTGTTGTTTTTACTACCGAAAAAACAGGATTGGAATTATTCGAAAAAACATACCCTCAATATGCCCCTGTAATAAAAGGCCTTCTCCGCTCTTATGAAGGAATATTTGATTACCCATGTTCCATCCAGGAAAGCAGGCTTGCAAAATTTATTTCCATAAAAAAGGAAAAGCTCCTGTGTGATCTCGAAGAAATCAAACGTTTGGGCATTATCGATTACTCTCCCCAAAAAGAAAAGCCCCGCATACAATTTCTTCAAAACCGTGTAAATACAGCAGACCTTGTAATAAATCAAAAAAATCTATTAAAGAGAAAACATGCTTTTGAAAAGCGCCTTTCTGCAATTATTGACTTTATAAGAAATCACATTACCTGCAGGAGTAAAATGATAGCGGCTTATTTTAATGATGCCCATGTTAAAAGATGCGGCATTTGTGATAATTGCCTTCGGGAAAAAAATCTTACGATTACAAAACAGGAGTTTGAAAAAATCAGCGGCGGGATTAAAAGTACCATTTCAAAAAGCCCGGTAAATTCGGAACAGTTAATTAGCAACCTGCAGGAATTCAAAGAAAATAAGATCCGCAAAATATTAAATTTTTTACAGGAAGAAAACCAGGTTTCTATTACAAAAGAAGGGCTGATAAAAATGAAATCCTGAAAACCCTGAATACAATGGAGCCGGTAAAAATCCGGCATCAGCAAAAATATAGTGGCTCAGTAAGAAGCCCGGAAGATATAACCGATGCCAGTTAGTTGTGCAGGAAAAAATAAAGCGGATTTTATGTATTACGTATCAGCTATATATTATACATGACAAAAAAAAGGGACCCAGATAGAAATCTAGTCCCGCTTTAAAATCCAATATCC
>JBDTZL010000190.1:0-10130 GCA_040005125.1 Ginsengibacter sp. | reverse complement strand
CTTTCACTTTAAAAGTCAGCACATGGACATTTTGAAATTAAGTAATTTAAAATGTTACTAATTTATCCCTTGTGAAGTATAAATGTCAATAGTCAATAATGTGGCTCGTAACTTTACAGGGGTAACAATGACTTAATGACTTAATGATCCAATGACCCAAGACTTAAGTAACATCCCTGGCAACCTGTACATTTCGGTTAAAGCTTTCTTCAAGAGAAATGAGTGTTTCAGTTCGTTCAATGCCTTTAATTTTTTGCAGCTCATCATGCAGGACATAGCGAAGCTGGTTGATATCCTTACAAACAATTTCGATATACATACTGTAATTTCCCGTGGTATAATTAAGTCTTACAATCTCAGGAATTTTTTCAAGCTCTTTTGCTACAACGTCATATAATGAACTTTTTTCCAGGAAGATGCCAACAAAAGCGGTAATATCGTAACCCAGTTGTTTTAAATTTACGATTAGTTTTTTACCTTTAACAATGCCGAACCCTTCAAGCTTTTTTATACGTACATGTATCGTGCCTCCGCTAACAAAGAGTTTTTTGCCCAGTTCGGCGTACGGTGTTTCGGCATTTTGCAGCATTTCCTGTATGATTTGCAGATCAAGTTTGTCAAGATTTAACTTGGAAGCCATATAAGTTTTTGTTTTAGAAATATTCCACAAAATAGCGATTTTTATTAAATTATTTCTATTTTATTTAAGTTTTATTTGAAATACTTTTTTAATTAAGGATCAAACCTTAGATTTGCATTATTATAGTTCTTAAAAATTGTGGGGTGATGAAATTTTGGCAGACATGCCCTCTTGTCTCGGGGGTGAGGATAACAGGATAAACGTAGTGTAGAGCCGTTTCGATGAAAATCGGGGCGACCAGGGTCGACCACTGAACTTTGCGCTACAGCTAACTGCCTCGTGGAGGTTCGATCCCTCCCCCTACAGCAGAAAAATAAATAAAACCCTTACAGGTATTGACTCGTAAGGGTTTTGTTTTGCCACTGGGGTACAGTATTGGAGTACAGTTTTAGAAAAATATCTTCAGTTTCACGCACTTTTTACACTTTTTTTCCTTAGACCTGTTTTTTTAGGATTGTTTGTAATAGGGAGAAGAAGGACATTAATGTGAGTAAACCTTTTATTATGGTCTGTTGACGGTAAGCAGAAAAACCAACACAACTTGATGGTTTAAGACCATCGTCACGACTCCCAACCTCTTGATCCAAGGTCACTAACCATGGTTGCGAGGGAAATATGCCAAATATCAAAGAGTCCAAGCTCCTGAACTCCGATATACCTTCTCAAAAAGCAAATAATAAAACATATATAAACTATGTAATATGGATTAATTGTCGTTTCTTTAGGCCCTATCTCCAATTTACCACGATCGACCTCTCCAGTTTTCTTATACCTCCTACTAACAATAAACCACAAACGAAATGAAAAAATTTCTCATTCTCTCTATTATTTGCTTGCCATGTATAGTAATGGCGCAGGATCGCTTTATATCTCCAAAACATGGGGCTGACACACTTTATACTGCCAGCGGCTTCCAGGTCTATGTCGGACAAACCTTAAAAATTGGTGTTGGTGCAATGCCCGATGGCGATTTTAAGTATATCAGAAAAAACGCCAATTCCTTATTTGCTTACAGCTCCAGCAGGGGTTATCAAGGATTAGCTAATTCCGCAAATTCTTTTTCCAGAAGAGGTTCAGGTTTGGACTATAAAGTCATCCGTATTGATACCAGAGGTGATAAGAAGCATGGATTCGTTTATTATCCAATAATCAATGGGGGAGGTCGTTATGAAATCGATATAGATAACGCGATCGCTTTTGGAGAAGTAGTTGTATCTGATGAATTTAAGCCAAAGCCCAAAGCCTTGCTTGTAGAAATGACCCAAAACGTTAGTGTTGCAGATGAATTAGTAAAACTTAAAAAATTAAAGGATGATGGCGTAATTACCGATGAAGAATTTCAAAGCCAAAAGAAAAAGATTTTAGATAAATAGGATTTATGAAACCGACACAAGTATCCTATAAGATTCAATGCCCAGGTTAAGCACCATAGTTATAATCTCCTGAACAGTATAGGTAGGCTGTTTCTTCATTCACCCACAAGTCACATTAAAAAACAAACACCATGAACGAATTATTAACAGCATTTAGCATCGGAATCGCAGTTGTGATAGTTATTAGACTTTTTGATCATCCCTTACGACGAAGATTTGCTTCACTCGGCAACCTAACAGGCAGGAGCCTGAAGGAGATCACAGCCGTTGTCGGAAACTAACAACAGAACGGTGTCCGGCAATGGATGGGCATATACTTGGGCAGGTGGAAGGTATGCCATCAAATTACAATTTGATGATAAAGACATTTGCAAGTCATTGCTTTCAGAAACCTCACTTTCAAATAACTTATAAAAAATGAAAGCAAAAATAAAAACTTGTAGGACGACAACAGAAGTTTTTCACTGGCCAACGTAACAACTTACTCATGAAAAAAACAAACAAAATGAAAAAGATTATCACAATAGTGGTACTATCAACAGCACTACTTAACTGCAAACAATTATCGGATGACGATCGGGCAATAATAGAAGCAAAAATTGCCTTGCATCAGGCAACGTTCGGATTGCAATGGAAGATGGATTCTATAGATAATGCAAGGGATATTAACATTGCATACCTTCGTTTAAACGGTGATGCAGTAACGGCAAAACATGCAACGGATTCGTTGATGAAACTCCACTACAACTCGTCTTTGTCTACATTAACAATAAATCAGCCAGGCTACTTCCCTGCGGGTGACCCGCACCTGACTTTTGATAAGTTCATGGCTTATTGCGAAAAAAACAAATGGCAATCAGCAATGAAGCATGCAGACGAGATGAGACGGATCGATGAAAAGGACAAGAAATAAAAAGTAACTCTCAAAAGAAGCGACGTAAATAACAATCATTAAAAACGGGATGGCAATAAAATCTGCAACTGATTTCAACCCCAACCCCTGAATAAATACTAAAACCTTTTAACCCCACAAAACAAATACTATGGATGGATTTTATTTTATCATCGGTTTGCTGGGCCTGTTAATTTGGGCCGCTATTCTACAGCCCATAATTTCCGCCGGAACCAGAACAAAAGAAAGAATTGCCATTGAAAAGGCACAATTGAAATTACTTACGGCAATGGCAAGAAAAGCAGGAGTACCTGATGAAGAGGTGCAGGGTATTTTAATGCCGAAGAAAGTCAAGGAGAAAGAGGGGAGGTGGTGGTAGAGCTAAACGAAAACGCTTTGTGTAGTTATCTCTACCTTTCCGGGAAGTGCGCGGATCGCGGTATCGCTCTCTGCCGGTAATACAACTTCCCTGCCCCCGGGTTGCTTGCCGAATACCAAACCGGATGGATCATTACGGACAAACATTTCATCGTAGTCATTCCACAAATAAACTATTTCGGTTGCAAGTCGCTTATCGAAGTCGTTCATGTAACTTTTATTTTATTACAATGTAGTCTACTTTCGCAGCAATAACAAGGCTTTCAGCCTGTTCCGATTGAGGCGAATATCCTGTGCCGATCGAGGCTTTATTCGGCAAAGAGTTCATCAGGATCGAGGCCCAAGATTTTTACAACGTCAGCATCGCGGGCAGATCTTCATCCTTTTCGTTATCATCATTCAGATCCATTTTGCACCAATCAATTTCCGGTAATGTGTAGCTGCATGCGTCTTTGAGTCGTTCATTCGAGAAACTCTTACGTCCATCTTCTTCATATTCAAAATATGCGTTGATTACAATTCGGCTTTGTTTCATTAATGCTCTGACAAGTGGAATAAAGTCTCCGTCGCCAGTAACCAATACAGCAACATCAAAAATGTCCGCAAGTCCAACTTGAAGAATGTCAATAGCCATCGCTACGTCAATTCCTTTTTCGCCCTTTGTCTGTGACATTGGATGAAACTTTGTTTCAATGCCAGCATGCATTAAATCATGATGTCTTCTTCTATCTGTTTTTAATTGTTTGTCGTCAGCATTTTTTGTCGTAAACAGCCCTTGATACCATGCAGAATAGACCACTTTGTATTCATAGTCGCCTTGCAAATGTTTGCGTACATATTCTTCAATGAATTTATGAAAAGGGGGAAATGATAACCATCCTAATTTGCGTCTATAAAAATGATTTTGGGCATAATTAAAATGAGAGCCGTCATAAAAAACTGCTATTCGTAAAATTCCTTGCATTTTGGAGAGTTTAAAAAGTTGCCACCAACTCGCATATTTGAGCTGCTTTTTGCATCAACAAGTATTAATTTACAATATAAAATGGTGCAAACAATAAAACTAAAACTAATTAATAAAAAACTTCATACGGGATTAAATAAAATTGGAGCAACTGTATATTTTTTATTCGGCTGGCAAACAGTTTTGGGTTTTGCTGATTTGTCGAAGCTTTTTTTATAACCCCAAATTTTACTACAATTCTTACTTACTCTCAGATATTCCTGGCCCATTTTTCAATTTCATCTATTTTTTTTTCTATTGCAAGCACAGTCAAAGCAAATGCCTGCGGGCTGGTGGGTATCTGGCCCTGCTCAATTTGCCAAAGGGCTTTTTTTACGCCCCCGGTGAGTTTTTAGTGATGGCCTGTTATTACGGATAACAATTGATCTACTACCTCCTGTAACTTCAAACCTCTCTATTGATGCGCTTTCATAAACCCTCTTTACCTGCATTCGGTAAGGTTTGCCCTCAATATTAATCACTATTTCAAACTCCATCAGGCCGCAATTTCAGATAATCCTTCATAACAGAATTTAATAGTAGGGTCAGGCAGATCTTTGAAGTTTTTCGGAATGTTCCAGTATTCCATCTCTTCAGACTTGATTTGATGGGTTGCCAGTTGAGTAATTCGCTGTTCGCTAAGACCTTCTGATATCCATTCAGCTGCAAGGTCCTCGTTTAAAATTGTTGGCATTCTCATTTTCGAATTATGTATTTGCGCCATGAGTGAGTTAGCCTCCGTAGTACACACAGCAAAGGTATCCACCAGCTCATGAGTACTTTTATCTTCAAAGCGGCTCCAGACGCCCGCCATAAAGAAATATTTTGGAGAACCTTTTACGCCGATATAGTATGGATATTTTGCAGGGGTCTTCAAAACCTCTCCTCTTTTACCTATCGCCTGTTCATGACGCCACTCGTAGAAGTATGAGGCTATTACCAGGCACCTTTGATTTAAAGCAGATTCCCTGAACATTTTGCCGGGCAGTAATAATTCTTCGCCCTTGGCATTCAGTGTGGTGAATGGAGGCCTGAATTTACCTGTGTAATCTTTATAACCTTTCCGGAATCTATCAACACCTTCCCTGCTTCTCACGTTCGCGGGCACAAACCCCCATTCCATTATATCGACTTCAAAGTCACCTCCTCCTATTGGACGGACGACAGGCCAATTCAGGTAATCAAAGCCTGTTTGATACGGCTTTGGCATCTCAATTACCTTGGCCTGCTTTTCAAGTTGCTTCAGCCTGATAAAATCTTCCTTGGATACCCGGTGTCCCATATAGTTGCACATATCTATCAAAATTTTGGACCGTTAAATTACAACAGCTTTTCTTAAATTTATCCCTATGAAATCAGAAAAAATACCTGGTCTTTCAGGCGATTATTTTTATGTTTCGTTTTACTGATTTGATATTTCTTAACAGTGGATTATTTATAGCGTTTAGGTGGTTTGGGCTTGCCGAACTTTCAATTAAAGTAGCCGTTCCTTTTAATTTTTCAAAGTATATTTCTATTACTTCCACAGAACAATATTACTAAAATATTTAGCAAGTTGCATTCCAGGAGCCTTCGGAAAATAAAAAAGGTTGGAAAATATCAAAAGCATCCTACCGGCATAAGCCGCATGATTGACATCGTGGAGGAGTGCTTTTCGCTCAAAGGACCATGATTTAAAGATCAAACATGAGCGGAAGAAAAAGCTGTATGATGCGGACACCTTTCCGCTACTCGTTGAGGGTTACGCGCGCAACGGCTTATTTGATAAGCAGATAGCCAAAAATCTCGGCATCGGCAAGGCCACTTTTTATGAATACCTGAATGAATTTCCGGAATTTCCGGACACTATTAAAAAAGGCCCCCCTCTCGATCCGAGGTCATTAACCATGATCCAAGCAATGATGCGCTGGAATTATCCGGTTTGCAATTTATTATATACTCCCACTTACCATCGGTTGTTGTCTTAAATGGTTTTTTTGAAATCACATCCAATATATGAAATAATTTTATAGTATGTTATCCGTGTTGTGGGAAATCATTTATTAATAAAAAGGCGCACGGACGTAAAGCCCTACCAATAGACGCAAAGAAATTCATGGTACTGGAAAATCGGCAAGCTTATGAGCCTGCAGCGTGCTCACGCACAAATTATAAAAGCTTACTTTTTCATGGTAGTTTTCAACTTCAGGGTCTTCGCCTTTCTTCAAATCAATATGTTTTTTAGGCATGAAATAAATCTGCTTCAATGCTTCAACAACACCATCAACGGTATTATGCATAAACTCATGTATCTCATGTTGCGCTCCCTCATCCCATTTGTCAGGAAACCTATTAGGCATATTAATTACTTTATTAGCCTCGGATCCTGTAACCCGGAAAACTTTCCAGCCTGTTTCATCATAAAGCCGCTGGTCTCTCACCTTATCTTTTACGTGATCATGAAAATGTTTTCCGTCAAGTTCCAAAGCAATCTTTAAATAAGGGTTCCCAAAAATCAAGCATGTAATTCAGCGCTGGGTATTGCGGATATAGAATAACCCCTGAAATCCTAATAAATTCCCAGGCATACATTTCAATAGGTGTGAAAAGCCGGTACCACTCGAAGGCGTTTATATTAAATGACTTTCTGAGGTTTCTTTCGGCTAAATCAGTTATTTGCAGTTCATTCTCCAAATAATATTTTCGTAAAATCTCCTGCTTTTCAAAAACAGTTTTAGCCTCTCGCATAAGGATATAATAACTATCTGGGGATTGATCCGCCAGCTTGTTTAATTGGCGTGCAAGATCATCTGAAGAAGGATTGTCCAGGTTTAAAATATTTTCCATTAGTTCTTGCAGCACAATTACATTGTCGTCGGTATGCGAAATAGGCGTCATTAAAGAATCTATGTCTAAAGGAAAGCAATGCAATTTGTACTTTTTGGGTCGTGCCATTGATAACATTTTTTAAAAAATACTAAGCCGCAACACAGGATTTAAATTTTTTTTAAACAGGCATGTTAATCAATGATTTAGCTGAAAGAGGGTGGCGTAATGTAGCAGATTTGCGAGTTTCGTTTTTGCGCTATGACCAATACCTGGAAGAATTTTCCGACATACTAAAAAGAGGCCGCCACCAGGTAGACATCTAAGTCGAGAAGGCCCGATGAAAAGCTTAGATTGAGGGTTTATAAGTAGGTGCCGCAGATCTAGAGGCTATCCGGTAAAATTTAATTTTGAAATGGCTACCTTAGAATCTAAATAACTATCTGCTTATGAAAATGATCCGAGAAAAAACATATTTCTCTGCTACAGACCTCTCTCTTCATATTCCTTGTTCTCATTCTACTTTTGTTAACATCCAAGAAGGAAAAGGAAAAGCTAAATCTACGGTAATTGGTAATGGGGCGTTATATAAATTTAACTAGTAAGAACTTTAATTTCGTAGCTAAAAACCTTATATGATTAAAATAATTTTCATTAGCAATACTTTGATTGAAGTTCCAACAGGAGAAATTATAACAATAGATAAAGGAGTTATTTCTGAATTAACCGAGCAACCTAAAAAAGAAAGTTCCTCAGAAACTTCCGTCCGATTTGAAAGTATCTACATTCCACTCGAAGAGATAGATCGAAACGCCTATAGTTATTTAACAAACGATCAGGAATTGGACTACATAGTTGAAACTAATGATGATATGAATTATAGTGTTTTATCTAAAAGAAATTGGTCTGAATATGGCGAAAAACTTGATATTAAATATAATGACGATACAACAGTTGAACAATTAGTTGAATTGGCAAAAGCTTATTTTATTTTTTATAATTCTAATAAAAAGACTCCTCCTGAATTTATTAATGCCTTCACACCATTGTTTACCATAGCGAACGAACTAGAGGCTTATGAGTTAATGGAAAATCTTAAAAAGAAAAAAGAAGAATGCGCATACAAGTTTAGAGAAGATAAAGAGTTCCCGTTAGGAAGAATTACACAAGGATATAGTTGGATGTATTAGCCATTCAATAAAATCTTCTTATTACTAGTTTTTTTTGAATTGGTAGGATTAAAATTCTTATCTTTTACTATTAGCAATAACAAAATGCTTATGAAGATTATCGGAGAAAAAACATATGAGCACACTTAAGATTTTTTCCGAGTACTTCATTTAAGAACTTAGTGAAGCCCAAATTTGCACTTGGTAGATATTCAAATAAGGAAAAAGGCGGCCCCTTGGAGCAACTGATCATGATTCTTCATTCGCTTTGCACTTTCATCTACAGGCCTTTAAAAGCAGCTTCTGGCTCCGTCTATAAATATTATTTTTAACTGCCACAGTTTATTTACCACTTACAAGGAAACTAATTCGTAAGGGCTTGTCTTTTCAAAGAAAACCTAAAAGTGACGTTCTAATACTCCCACTTATTATGACTCACTGGAAGTCTGTTCAATTCCTTTTTCAATTGCCTCCAGTTGGGCAGAAATTTATCCATGTGGGCGATGAATTTGTCATTGTGATGCCTTTCAAGCAGGTGTACCATTTCGTGAACAATAATATACTCGATGCAAAGGATTGGCTTTTTTGCGAGTTCAAGGTTTAGCCAGATGCGGCTTGCTTCGATATTACATGAACCCCATTTTGTCTTCATCTGTTTTACTTTCCAATCTTGTACGAAAACTCCCATTTTCTTTTGCCACATATCAATTATGGGTTGTATTTGCTTTTTGAGTTGTATCCTGTGCCACTCGTTCATCGTCTCCTGGCGTTTGGCAATCGAAGTACCTTGTCTGATATAAAGGTCTATAAAAGTCTTATTTCTTATCCTCACTTTCGGAACCGTATCCGCTTCGATAATATTAAGTAAATATCTCCTACCCAGGTGGTAATGGCTTTCCCTGTTTTTATATTCTCTTTCTGATAACCTGTCCTGCTCCTCAAATTTCTGCTGATTGCGTTTTATCCACCCCAGTTTTGAAATGGCAAACAACCGAATTGTATCTTCATTTACATTTAACGGTGCAGCAATACGCACCCTTCCCGTGGGCGGGTAAACGGCCAAGGTAATTTCATCTTTTATCTGAACAATAAAATTATTCAGATCCATTTCCACCAATGGGGCATCTAATAAACGGCCTCCTTCCGGCCGTAGTGCGGTAGCTTCGTTCGCCTTATTTTCAACTTTTATATTTTCAGGTGTTTCCTTTTTAAGGGGATTACCGGGATGTGTTCTTAATTTTGCAATTAAGGCATCAGATTTTTCATCTGAGGAAATACCATAACCATTTACCAGCACTCCTTTCACGTTAAATTTCGGAGAAGAGATAGCATATAGTATTGACTGATCGTCAGGATTTGATTCACCTTCAAACCGGTAAACCTTATCAATTTCAAATTCATCAGGAGATAGGGTCATATTTGGTTTATCACAGACCACAAATTCCTGACGGATATTAAAGTCCAGCGAATGACCTTCCTTTTTTAAACCGTGAATAGTTTCTGATAACGTGCCATAGCTTTCTTTCATGTTCTGTTATATTAGTGTACTTCTACTTGTCCCCGGCTTTTTCCTTTTGTTTAAGGGGTGAGAGGGTAGCGACGAAATAGACAATGCTCTGGATTGTTGTAACTGGTTATTATTTTTCATTTTTATCCTTTATGCTTTTTTCATATATCTCACCAGTCATTGTGGCAATCACTAATTCTTCATTGGTTGGAATAACATATACTTTTACATTGCTTTTCTCATTTGAAATCTGCCATTGATTTTTATTATTTTTTTCTTCATTCAAATGAATATTCAGATAACCCAACTCATTACAAATGCGTTCACGAATTGCCGGTGCATTTTCTCCAATACCGCCTGAAA
>JBDTZL010000426.1:0-10146 GCA_040005125.1 Ginsengibacter sp. | reverse complement strand
ACTGCAAACATCCACCAACTCATTTGGGTATGATAAGTAATCCTGGAAAGCATGGTTTGCATAACCCACGTTGCCAGGGGCGCTACTATTAAAAATGCTATGAAAACGGGTTTTAAGAAATCCTTTGAAAGCAAAAACCATACGCTTCCTGTGCTGGCACCCAATACTTTCCGGATGCTCATTTCCTTACTCCTTCGCTCTGCGAGGAAAGCCGACAAGCCAAAAAGGCCCAGGCAGGAAATGAAAATCGCCATACCACCGAATACAATTGCCATAAAGCCAAAGGAGGCGAATTCCTCAAATCTTTTTTGATAGCCTTCTTTAGTAAATGAAAAATCAAACGGAAAATTGGGATTGATCTTTTTAGCTACCTGTTTTATTTTTGCAAGAGTTTGAACCCAATCATTATCATTGTGAATTCGTACAAAAAAATGATTAAGCGAGCCGGTGTTCAGGTAAACCGCCATAGGCGCTATTATGCCGGAAGGATTATTGAAAACGAAATTATGAAATACTCCGATGATGATTTTTCCGCCGAGCTTTTGCCCTGTCACCGGGTCTTTTAACCGCAGTTTTTGTACTGTGGTTTCATTGATGAGACAAGCGGATGTATCGGTGCCAAAAGACGGGCTGAAATCACGGCCTTCCAATAATTTTAAGCCTGCCGTTTTGATCCAGTTGTATTGAACATCGCTTACAAGAATGGAAATTTCCTGGCCGGGAAGCTTTCCCGGCCAATCCATACCGGTAATACCTGCTCCAAATTGCAGCAAATTATCAGAACCTGCGGATACCTCTTTTACATTTGGGATCTTTGATAATTCATTTTTAAAAACCTCAAATTTTCCGGCAAGATCACCCGTGGCATCTATATCAATTAAATTTTGCTGATCGTACCCTATTGGCCGGTTCCTCACATAGTTAATTTGTGTAAAGATCACTATAGTGCCAATGACCAAAAAAATGGAAATAAAAAACTGGACCGTTACCAGTACTCTGCGAAGTTTCGCGCCGCCTTTCCCTCTTGACATTACCCCCTTGAGTACATTAACGGTTTTAAAATTGCTTAGGAAAAAGGCCGGGTAGCTACCGGCCAACAGGCCGGTGAATAGGCCCATTCCAAAAAGCAGTGCCCAAATTCGCCAATCCCAAAGATCAAAACTGATGTTCTTCTCTGCATACTGATTGAACGCAGGCAGCACAAGGTGGCTCAGTATTATAGCCAACATAAGCGCGAGGAATGAGGTAAGCAAGGCCTCGCTCAAAAATTGAAAAATAAGTTGTTTTCTCGCGGCACCAATCACTTTTCTAACACCTACTTCGCGGGCGCGATATTCGGAGCGGGCAGTAGCGATGTTCATGAAATTGATGCAGGCAATAACCAAAATAAATAATCCAAGGATGGCCAGCAGGCCAACCATGTAAATCCTTCCTCCTGCTGGTTTTCCATTTTCAAAGCTTCCATAAAGCTTCATATCAGCAAACGGATAAACGAACAAAGAAACGCTGGCATCGTTGGACCGTGTTTGCAGCAACCTGGTCAGCTTCGCGTTTAATGCTATGATGTTGGCGTTTGGTTTTAATTGTGCCCAGGTTTCTATGCGGTTATCGTCCCATTTAGTTAACCAGGTATTTTCCTGTTCGAAAATCCTGAACGGGAGTATGATATCGAATCGGATCGTGCTATTTGATGGTACATCGCGAACAACAGCGGCAACTTTCAAAACATGCACATTATTAAATACTAATGTTTTACCGATAGGGCTTTCATTGCCAAACAGGTTTTTTGCCGTATGCTCTGTGATCACAACTGAACTTGCGTCGCCCAGGGCTTCCGCAGGATTACCGTCCAATGCGGGGAAACTCATCATATTAAAAAAGTCAGGTTCAGTATACATCGCCGATTCATACATGCTTTTATCACCTACCCGCACGAGTTGATCGCCCGTGTGGGAGACCCGTGCAGCATATTTTACTTCAGGCATATCGTTGCGCAGGGAAGAGGCCATGGGCCCTGCGGTTGACATGCCCGTACTTATTTCCCCTGATTGCTTCTGGTTCTTCATGAGGTAATAGATATCCTTGAGATTGGAATGAAAACTATCGTAACTGAATTCATCCACCACTACCAGCATGATAATAATACTGGTGGCCAAGCCCACGGCAAGGCCCGCAATATTGACAAAAGAGGATACTTTATTTTTCAAAAGGCTGCGCCACGCCATTGTGAAATAGCTTTTAATCATGATATTTATTTATTGGTTTAGTGTTCATGTGTTTATAAAAATGGCCATCCGGAGGTTAGGTAATACGCTACTAAAATGCCATATTCTTAAAATCATATAATTCAATGCAGTAGGTTTTCCAGGTTGCAGGTGATTGTTCGCTTTTGGTACAACAGGTGTTCGCAATCATATTCAAATCCTCTTAGAAAAGCCTGCTCATATCAATTAAAAGAGGAATATTGCGTGCAAAATTTCTCAACTATCTATGTTAATAATGATCCGGCGCACGTCCCACAAACCTGCCAGACGGAAGCCAGGGCCAAAGAGGCTACAAAGCATTTTTCTTTGTGCTATTTGGCCTTTGTGGGAAAATCTGTTACGCCAAAACAAACTTAACTTAATACCAGAAGAACTAACATTCCTGATTATGGAACCCGAAATGATTAATTTCTGAAAAACGAAAACCCTGTCCTTTTTAACAACAAGTGGCTTTATTTTTATCAATGTTAAAAATCTCCTAATACATCAATTTAAAGATTAGTTTTTTTATTACTACGAAATTTATACAGATTTAGAAAATACCTTCGCACCCAATTTGATTTTAAGTGTGAAAAATATCTTTCTTGTTATACCGCTGCTTGTTATAAGCAATTCCTCAATTTTTGCCCAACAACCTGCCGGCCAAAATACAGGCTATAAAATAAAAGGAAGATTAATTGATTCCGCCTCAAAGCATCCATTGGAATATGCAACTATTTCATTATTTCTAAAAGGAGAAAAAGCCCCTTCAAATGGTGCTATTACAGACAGCAAAGGAAATTTTATTATAGATAATGTAACAACAGGCACTTATAAATTAGTGGCTGAATTCCTGGGTTATAAACCTTTTACACTATCAAATCTTCAAATTAATAAGGATCATACTCTTATTGACACAAAGAATATTTTGTTGTCGTCAACAGCTACCACTTTACAAAATATAAACGTTGCCATACAAGGTAAGTTGATAGAAAACAAAATTGATAAACTGGTTTTTAATGCCGAAAGAGACCTTACTTCACAATCGGGAGTGGCCACCGATATACTGAAAAAAGTGCCCCAGGTGTCGGTAGACGTAGATGGAAATGTTCAATTGGCGGGAAGCTCCAGCATCCGTTTTTTAATTAATGGAAAACCATCTTCAGCATTTGGAAGCAATATATCAGATGTGCTGCAATCTATTCCCGCAAGCCAGATAAAAAGTATAGAAGTAATTACCAACCCAGGGGCAAAATATGATGCCCAGGGATTGGGTGGAATTATCAACATCATTTTAAAAAATAATAATGCACAGGGTATTAATGGAAATGTATCATTAACTGCCGGAACAAGAACGGAAAATGGCTCATTTAATTTCAATGTGCGAAGAGGCAAATTTGGCATGAATGCATTCATCAGCGGTAATGCAAGATTGCGTTCACAAACTCTCTCTTCATCAGATCGCGTTACAGCAGACACCGCCGCAAATACAAAAATATTATTACACCAGGATGGTTTCAGTCGTTTCCAGCGAAGTGGCTATCAAACGGGAATTAATTTTGATTGGGATCCTGATAAGTATAACAATTTTTCAGGGTCATTATCCTACAACAATTTCAGCAATACCGGCAACGGTTCAATCAACCAGGATCAAAACACACAGGATCAAAACGGTAGTATATTATCAGACCTTCAAACATTCCGCAATGCTGATAATGCTTTTCATTTTCATAATATAGACGCCGGCATCAATTATAAAAGGACCTTTGCAAAAGAAGACCAGGAATTAGAAATCGCGATGAATTCAAGTTTCGGAAATAATAATTCCAATAATAATAATTACCAGTTTTCATTGCCACAGCATTTTCTTTATTATAGTACGGCAGGAAATAACCCAGGCAAAGAAAAAGAAACAGAAATAACTATAGATTATACGCAGCCGCTAAAAAAAACTGTGATATTGGGTGTTGGCAGTAAAATAAATTTTTATGATATTAGCAGCAACTCAAATGTATTAAATTTGGACCCGGTTTCGGGCCAGTATTCTACAGATAATTTCTTATCAAACAATCTGAATTATCATCAAAAGGTATATGCATTATATTCAGAAATAAGTTTCCCTGTGTTTAAATTATTCGATGCGAAAATAGGAGAACGTTATGAACGTACTGAGATCAATTCGTTTTATTCCAATGCCCTGCAACAATCTAAAATACCCGGGTATAATACTTTTGTTCCGTCAATATTTTTTTCAAAAAAGCTAAGCGAAAATTCTCTCTTAAAACTAAGTTTTTCCAAAAGAATAGAAAGGCCGGAATACAGAGACCTTAATCCTTTTATAAATACTTCCGACCCAAAGAATCTCTCTACCGGCAATCCAAACCTCCAGCCGCAAATCGGGAAAAGATATGAGCTTGGCTATAGCAATGATATTAAAAAATTCGGGTCAGTAATGGTCAATTTCTTTTACAGGATAAATGATCATGATATACAACCTTTCATTGTTTTTTATCCGTCATTCCAGGTAGGGGATACTACTTATACAAACGTAGCCGTAAGTACAAGACAAAATATTGGAAGAGAAAATAATATAGGAGTGAATCTCTTTGGGGATTTAAAATTTATTCCGAAACTGAGCCTGAGAACTAACCTGTTCTTTTTTCACAGGCATACCATTAATATTATTGATAAGGGTTATAATTATAATAGTTTTAATTATCGCGCTAATCTTAATGCAGCTTATCAATTCTCCAACACGCTTGCAGCCGAATTCTTTGGAAATTTTAATTCAGCACGGCATGAGGCCCAGGGAAAATATCCATCCTTCACTTCTTATAGCATTGCGGTTCGTAAACAATTCTGGAATAAAAAGGGCAGCCTGGCATTAACCGCTTCCAATCCATTCAAAAAATATATTGACCAAAAAACGCAGGTTTTTGGGCCAAATTTTACCATCAACGGGCTGCGCAGCATACCCTTCAGGTCTATAGGAATAAATTTCACATGGAAATTCGGGAAGCTTGAATTCAAAAAAGATAAGGAAAAGGTGAATGATAGTTTGAATGCCCCGGTAGAGAACGGTTAACATATTTCAGCGCACACTTTATTTCGAAATTCCCCGAGTCCGGTTGTTGATGGTGCAATCAGTAAAAACTGTAGCGCGAAATTATGTTTGTGTTGATAGAAAAATAAAATTTTATTTTAACAACGAACGAACGATTTCTACATTCTCCTGTTTCCCCTTATTCAATAAGGCCTGGCAATATGGAGTGAAATACCTGTGTTTGGTAAGTAAGTCCAGCGTAGTTTTTTCCCAGTTATCAATGCGGATATCATTTCTTAATTCAACCTCTTTTTTTAATAGCCGGTCAGTATCAAAAAATTCTTTAGTCCCTAAATTAAATGTATCTGCGTCACATAGAATTTCTTCCAGTAATGTCTTGGGGTTTTGAGGTAGCCTTGTTGCCAGTATGCATCCTTCCACAGCATCTGTGATGTTTTTATCTGCTTCTTTTGTTTCCAAATAGGCTCTCATTATAGAAACGCTCTTTGCCTCATGATACCTGGCTTCTACAAAAAGATGGCCTGTATCGTGAAACCAGGCTGCTGTTAATAAAATAAACGTTTCTCTTTCGTTGAATGAATAATTGGCAGCTATTTCACAGGCTCTCTGTACTACCTTTTCTGTATGTTCAAGATTATGATATAACAAAGCCGGGTTTTGATTTTGTTCGTATAGTCTTTTAACATATACACTTATGTGGTGAATTGGGAGGAGGTCAACCATAACTGTAGATAATTCAATATTTTTCCTGTTTCACAGTTTTTGATTTTTGTAAGAAAGATTATAAGAAATTAAAAAATTATTCACGCCTGCAAGCAAAACCAACCGGATTAAAAAGGATGGCTGATATTGCTAATTTCATTTTTATTACTTTTCCGCTTTTACAAAGTTCCCTTTTTCATCAAAAATTATATCCTCCCTGTTTATCTCTGCTTCATAAGATAATTTTCCTTTAGCGTCGGTTACTTTGCCAGCCTCCGTAATCTTAGAACCTTTATAATTGTCTTTTACATATTTAATAACGGGTGCGGGAAGCTCACTTACGGAAATTGCATTTACAATTTCAATAAAATCCCCTGCAGGAGTAAATTGAACTGAATTATCTTCTCCTGATTTTCCACCCCAATTTGCTTCATAATTTCCGTTTTCCTTTTCCCAGGTAACTTTTGAAGCATCAGGATATTTCTTTGAAAGGGCTGCCTTTACAGCCGAAGGAACAGTCACCTTGCTTTTCATTTCGTCTTTTCCTTCATTTTTTTCCTGCGCAAAAGTTGTTGTATTTAAAGCGAGCAATATTACTATAAGGCCAAATGTTGTTTTCATGTATATTATTTTTTGTCAAATTACCAATTGAACAAACTTATAATATGATTCTGTGGAGAAATTGTACATACAAACGCATAATATCGAAGTGAGAAAAAGATTACTTCAATGCGGTTACAATTGGGTTTGCTCTATTGACCAGCCTGAAACTAATTGTTACATTTGGTAAATAAAAGGTGAAGCCTGTTTGTTTATGTCTTCTTTTTCTTATAAATTAATAATAACCATTAATACTATTTTCAGCACACCGTAAAAATTAGCAGGCCGGAAGAAGACCGCCGGAGGCTGCTTAATTATTGGGGTATAGAGACAAATAAATAGAAGGTCCGCAAAGCAAATATGATTATGAAAAATAAATTACCAAAAAACCTGCTCGTTTTTTTAAGTGCAATGATTTTTTTATCTGCATCCATGCAGGCACAATCAAACATTGAATATGATATTGTACTTACCGGGGGCAGGGTGATAGATCCGGAAACCAAACTGGACACTATAAAAAATGTGGGGATCATTAATAACCGGATCGCTCAAATTTCATCTGAACCATTGAAGGGAAAAGAGATGATCAATGCCGCCGGTTTAATTGTGGCTCCTGGTTTTATTGACCTTCATGTCCACGGCAGAAGCAATAAGGAACAGGAATATAAATTACACGACGGAGTTACCACGATGCTGGAACTGGAATGGGGAATAGAGTTTTTAGATAAATGGTATGAAACCCGCAAATCAAAAGCATTGATAAACTATGGAGCCAGTGTGTGCTGGCCATTTGAAAGATTTAAAGCTTTGGATAAGTATCCAACAGAATTAAATGAGCTGGACCAATTGGCTATAAAAGGAGGATCAACTATTGATTCGCTTTTTAACAAAATAAAAGCCTCTTATTCCGATAGCCTGTCTCCCGCTCAGGCGAATACAATGCTTCAGAATATCAGGAACTCATTGGCACAGGGCGGTATCGGCATCGGTGTTCCGATAGGTTATTTGCCCGCCGTAAAACCAGAAGAAGTTTTTCGTGTTTATCAATTGGCCGGAGAATTAAAAGCCACGATATTCACTCACGTCAGGGAAGGCGGGATACCAGCTATTCAGCAGGCTATTGCTGATGCGGTTCTTACAGGTGCCCCCTTGCACATTGTCCATATCAACAGTGCCAGCCTTAGCAAAATATATTTTGCCATTGAATTGGTACAGGCTGCAAAAAATAAAGGATTCGATATCACAACGGAACTGTATCCTTACACGGCGGCTTCCACACTTCTTCAAAGCGCCTTGTTTAATGAAGGATGGCAGGAAAGGATGGGAATAAGTTACGGAGACCTTCAATGGGTAGCAACAGGCGAAAGGCTCACGAAAGAAACTTTTGAAAGCTATAGAAAAGCGGGTGGGATAGTAATAATACATTCCATGAAACCGGAATGGATCAGCGCAGGTATTGCCTCACCAGGTACCATTATTGCTTCCGACGCCATGCCTTATGCTAAACTGGCACATCCAAGAACTGCCGGAACATTTTCAAGAGTACTTGGGAAATATGTAAGAGAAGAAAAGGTGATTGACCTTTTCACTGCTATCGAAAAGATGACCCTGCTGCCTGCAAAAAGATTAGAGGGCATTTCACCTATGATGCGGTTCAAAGGCAGGATACAGGTGGGTGCTGATGCGGACATCACTATTTTTAATCCCAATACAGTAATTGACAAAGCAACATTTGAAAAGGGGCTTGAATTTTCAGAGGGAATCGAATATGTATTGGTGAATGGTGTCTTTGTATTGAAGAATGGAAAAACTGTTGCCAATATTTTTCCGGGGCAACCTGTTTACGGGAAATACAAAAAGTAACCTTATCCCGTTAATGCAAAAAGAATATTACCTGCAAAAAGGAGCGAAGTAAAAAATATAGAACAAAACCGGGAACGCAGAAAGCGGGGTGTGGGTCGCATTCCTGCAACGGGTAAAGTGGCTTATCGGGTGTTTGCGATAAGCAGGCATACCCTGATCAACAGCATCATTTTGAATAAAATTTTTTCATTTTAACAATAATTCTCCTGTTGTCTTACCTTACTGATTCCGATAAACCCCTATGTCTCCATCACGCCGGCCCGTCCGCAATCCGTTTACCGATGTTGCCGGCACATAACATTGGTGGATAAGGATGAACAAAAAGCATTTAAATTGCTGAACAAAAACAGGCAAATTTGAAACCGGTTATTGTGTAGCAAAGAAAAGTAGAAAAATTATGTACCCCGTATTCGTTTTATTATTAAACTTTCGTTGCATGGCAGCCTTGCACGCCAATAATTCTATTTAACAAAGAATAATAATAAATATGAAGGAAAAACCGAAGCTAAATTCATAAAAGATGGAGCAAAACCTGCAAACTATTATCGAACTCATCAACAATAATATTCATCTTTCAGAAGGTGAGAAAGCAAAGATCATTGCTTCTCTGAAAGAAGTTGATGAAAAAGTTACGGTTACAGAATTCAAACTCGCGTCTGCAGAACAAGTAAAACGCAGTACCTCTATTCTTTTGGAGGAAACCATTGAACAACTCGAACTCAAAAGAAAAGCAGTAGAAGCACAGAACCGCGAACTGGAGATTGAAGGCTCATTGGAAAGGGTTCGGGCCATCGCATTGTTAATGAAAGAGCCGGCTGATATGTTGGAAGTGTGCCGTATAATTACCGAAGAGCTGGATAATCTTGGTGTAAAAGAAATACGCAATGTGCAGACAGCAATTTTTTATGAAGACAGGGGCACTTACATGAACTATGTATTTTATTTTAAGCATGATAAAACTATTATCACTGAAACAAGTTATACGAATCATAAAATTCACCAGGCGTTTGCCGGGCAAATGCTAAAAGGGAACGGTGAATTTTTTTCAACTTATATAAACAAAGACGAATTACCAGCCTGGATTGCCTACCAGAAAACTACCAATGTTTTTATTGATACTTATTTAGAAGATGCATCTTCATTGAACTACTATTGGTATTCGTTGGGGCCTATCGCCCTGGGTATTTCAACATACCAGCCGTTAAATGAAAAAGATATTGAGTTATTTAAGCGTTTCCGCAATGTATTTGAACTGGCCTATAGAAGGTATTTAGATATTGAAATGGCCATTGCGCAGGCTAAAGAGGCAAGAATTGAAACAGCACTTGAAAGGGTAAGGGCTGTTGCCATGGCGATGAGAAAATCAGAAGAGCTGATCAATGTTTGTGAAGTGATGTATAAAGAACTTACTTCTTTGGGTTTTACCAATATCCGCAATGCACAGATCGCCATTAAAAATGATGCAAGAAAATCCTATACAGTTTATGAATATTCAGACGAGGTTGCCATTACACTGGAAGAAGCGCCTTATGCCGGTTCACCCATAGTACAGGCATTATATAATGAATTGGGGAAATCAAAAGAGGCAATATATCAAAAAGAATTTTCGGGGGAAGAATTTGAAGATTGGCGAAAATGGAGACAAAGCCTGGGCACGGAAAATGACGCAAGGCT
>JBDTZL010000144.1:0-3019 GCA_040005125.1 Ginsengibacter sp. | reverse complement strand
GCCATGCATGGCGTCTCTACAACAATAATGGTCAATAGGTTCTTTAAAATGTTGCGACGGAAAATGTAATAATCCCGGGTTTATGTAGTTTAACTCCACATAATCAAAAGAAACACGGCACGTAGAGACGCCATGCATGGCGTCTCTACAACAATAATGGTCAATAGTCAATGGCCAGCCCTGCAAGGGCGCTATATGCCGGCATAGGCTGAAGGCCTATGATATTCAAAAGGCAATGGAGTTTGAAAGTTGATAAGCGCATCGCTAACATAAATTACTAACCTTTTCTAAAACCAGGTATATTCGGCAACAGAAATGCAAAACCATAAACCGCGTGCCCTACAGAGGTTTTAAAAACCTATGAGGTGCTTAACTTTCTTAAAGCAAAAATTTTGTGTTTAATTTGAGTACAAATGAACATCCATATTTCCAATAATTCTTATCAATTGGGTAAAGCAGGCGGTGCTGCCGCTGCTGTATTAATACGGAACGCAATTGATAAAAATGGTGCCGCGAATATTATTCTCGCAACCGGTACCAGCCAGTTCGAAACATTAAATCAATTGATAGCTGAAACCGGCATTGAATGGAGCAAAGTTGTTATGTTTCATCTCGATGAATATATTGGTTTGCCCATAACGCATCCCGCAAGCTTCAGGAAATATTTGCTGGAAAGATTTATATCAAAAGTGCCTTTAAAAGCTGCTTTTTTGATAAACGGGGAAGCGGATGCGAAGGCCGAATGTGAGAGAATAAGTGCGTTAATTTTACAACATCCTATCGATGTGGCCTTGGTTGGTATTGGAGAAAACGGGCACCTGGCCTTTAATGATCCGCCTGCCGATTTTGAAACAGAACAGCCCTATATCATCGTTGAATTAGACGAGCCCTGCCGGAGACAGCAATTGGGCGAAGGCTGGTTCACATCTTTGGAAGAAGTTCCTGCAAGGGCAATCAGTATGTCTGTAAAACAGATCCTGCTATCCAAACATATTATTTGTTCAGTGCCGGATGAAAGAAAGGCATTAGCGGTAAAAAAAAGCCTGGAACAGCCAATAACTAATTTATATCCTGCCAGTATTTTGCAACAGCATACAGATTGCGCAATCTATCTTGATAAATTTTCATCCGGTCTTCTTTCACAAATCAATACAGCATGAACAGGCAGCGGTTAAAAATATTCAATGGCAATTTAATAACACCCGATGGGATAATTCCCAATGGAACTGTTCTCGTTACAGGTGATGTGATTACCGCAGTCAGTGAAAAGGATATTGATGTTGAAGATGCTATTGAAATAAATGCAAATGGCAAATATGTTTCTTCCGGCTTTATTGATATGCACGTTCATGGTGGCGGGGGCCACGATTTTATGGATGCCACTGAAACAGCTTTTCTTGTAATAGCAGCTACACATGCCCGTTATGGTACTACGTCAATGCTGCCAACTACTTTGTCGGCAAGTAAAGAAGATCTGTTGCAAACTCTTGATGTATATGAAGATGCAAACAGGAATAACATAAATGGCGCGCAATTTCTCGGTATGCACCTGGAAGGCCCTTACTTGTCTTTGAACCAGTGCGGGGCACAGGACCCAAAGTATATCAGGGATCCGGACCCTGAGGAGTATAAGGAAATATTGTTGCGTTCTTCATCCATTAAACGCTGGAGCGCTGCGCCTGAATTAAAAGGCGCTCTTGAATTTGGGCGCTATGCGCGATCGAAAGGCATACTGGTTGCATTAGCACATACAGATGCTATCTATGAGGAAGTCGCAGAGGCATTTGAAAACGGGTACACGCTTGCCACACATTTATATTCAGGTATGTCGGGTGTCACAAGAAGAAATGCGTATCGTTATGCGGGCGTAATTGAAAGTGCATATCTCATTGATGAAATGGATGTGGAAATTATTGCAGATGGCATCCACCTTCCTCCTCCATTACTAAAGCTGGTTTATAAAATTAAAGGTGCCCGCAGAACTGCATTGATCACGGATGCCATGCGTGCGGCCGGTATGCCGGAGGGGGAAAGCATATTAGGGAGTGTGCATAATGGCTTACCGGTGATCGTGGAAGACGGTGTGGCAAAACTACCCGACCGCGGTTCGTTTGCAGGCAGCGTTGCAACAGCCGACCGGTTGATAAGAAGCATGGTGAACATGGCAGGTATTCCTTTAACCGATGCTGTAGAAATGATGACCGCTACGCCTGCCCGCATCTTAAAAGTATCGCGCGAAAAAGGCGATTTAGCGGCAGGCAAAGATGCTGACATTGTACTTTTTGATGATAACATCAACATTGAAATGACCATTATTAAAGGAAAGGTAGTTTATAATAGGTTGTCTGGCGGGTAACGTATATGATTCTAACGTGAATCCCGCCTTTATATGCATTGGTAGAGTTGCCGGAATATTTTTTTGAAGTCTCATGCTTTAGGCCTGATCAAATGTCACCATCCGGGGATAGGATAAAAATGCCTGTTTAATTTTATCTTGAGATCTTTGTAATTAAAAAATATTCGGTACAACAGGTATTTTCCGGAAGAGTTGTTTTTGCGTCCCCGCTAACTGTAACTTCGAGATCGCCAACCTGGAATTCTGCCTCCAGGTTACAGGGAATAAGTTTCGTGTCGATTGAGCCTTGCTCAATAATATAAAACCCCGAGCCTAACTTTTTTATAGTTGCCCGTTCATTTGTTATTTCCCTTGAGGTTAATGCATCGGGAGAACAGTGTGCATTTGAATTGGTATCTTTTTTACAGGAGTTGATAACTGTAATAAAAAATAGTATAGTGATTATAATAAAGCCATGTTGCATAAAACCTTTACGTTGCTGACAGTTTATAGTTTAGGAACGTTGCATTAAACCGATAGCCAACTCTTAATTCCCGGTAACACCTCAACTGCAAGGGGCTCAGAAAATTTTACCAGGAAATCAGGCTTTTGTCCCCGGGTCTTTAAAAAGGCTGAGAAAAGTGATAACAAAATTTTTATTTTTTTCATAACACCATTGTCTTC
>JBDTZL010000416.1:0-31916 GCA_040005125.1 Ginsengibacter sp. | reverse complement strand
CTGTTTTTTACATTGATGACCATCCTGTCGATCTTTTGTTCAAACATTGGCTTTTTAGCTGCCACAGTTATTTCTTTTAACCGCACATCAGTATTCCCAAGGTGAAGAACCCCCTCGTCTATTTTGTCTTTGTCTGAAATAATTTCAAATACCTTTGAATATACCTGTTCCATTCCTGTAAAAGACGCCGTTATACAGTATGCTCCTTTTTTAATATTTTCAAAAGTATATTTTCCCGATGAATCGGAAATCGTTCCCTTCACTAAAGAAGAATCCAGTGATTTCAATAACAACACATTGGTATATTGAACAGGCCTGCCACCCTGATCTTTAATTATTCCGCGAATTACAGATTGTGACATTCCCTGCCGACTGCAGAACAGGCAAAAAATAATGATTGAAAGTAATGACAATAATTTCTTCTTCATTCACGTATTTACAAATGAATACTGCTAAGGATTTTTTCTTTTTTATGCTACTTCTAATTATCGGGAGTGCAATATGGAGACATTACAAAAGCGGGTAGACGCTCTTTTCCAAACGGTCGGAATTTTCTTCCTTTCGGGTATATTTCTTTCTAACGATCAAATAAATCAGTGGTAATCAATGCATGGATGATCCAATGTATCCAGGAAGAGAAAGTTTTCCCGGGGCCGTGCAGGTAATTGAACAATTGAACGCCGCCCGTAGAGACGCCATGCATGGCGTCTTGATTTTCATTGCCGTTGTTCCCACCGACCACGTAGAGACGCCATGCATGGCGTCTCTACCATGGCGTCTCTACCACTATTACATTACCATGCCCATTGCAGGATCACTCTTACTGTCCCAGCCCGCTTCCACATGTCGGGTATATCTTCTTTCAAAAATATCATTTCCTTTTATTTTGACAGTAATATCGTACCAGTTAAAACTTTTATTCAGATCAAGGGTAATATTTCCATCTGCGTTTTTTAAGTTTGCTACATCCAGCAAGGTTGTAACGGCAGACGTTTTATAAGCATTGCCAATGATCTCAACGTTATATTTATTGGTACTGCTCAGGTTGGTAAGTTTTACTACAACATTGCCGGTAAGCTTTTTTGAGCCAATAGAATTGTATTCATATCCAAATAAAACATTGATTAGCGGATCATCGCTGTTGCCCTTAAATTCACGGAAGAAACCATTGGGCCCATATACCAAAAGGCGATACAGGTTATTTTCAAATTGATCAATAGGCCACGAATCTTTTATACTGCTTCCGGGCGCTGTTGCATAAGTCCATTCTCTTGAAGTTTCGTGTAAATATTTTCCGGGGGCATACACAATAAATGGAGAACCTGCAGATGAACTTCCAAAAATTTCATTACGTGCTGCGAATGTTATGTCAAATGTTTTGTTGCTGGTATCCGGCTTTCCATCGACATCCAATTCATAAGGTATAGGACACGAATCACGAATTCCTTTTTCCTGTTTTGGCAATAAAGCAGAGGTATGTGGTACCAGGTTAATATGCTCAATATCTTTAGACGTCAATTTCTTATAAGCAGAATAATGAGGATAGTACGAGCACTTGCGGTAACTGTTTAAATTTACAACCCAATTCTTCTTCTAAAACTGCCGGTCTCATCATAAGAACAGATGGCAACCTCATTGGTGACAAAATAATTTTGAATAACTATTTAACCCATAGCGACATTGCCGGTGTAATTCCAACTTCGCGTCAAATGTCAATGTGCTCTTTAACGAATTACGCGATTCAGGGATTTTATTTTATAACGGCAAGCGTATAAAACCCAATAACCCAATGGTATGGAACAATTGATAAAAGATTGTCAAAAACCTGACAATAGATTGTCGTAACACAGTTTACTTTTGTATCCAATTAAAGACAGGTATTATTTTTCTTCATTATCGGCTTGAGGTTGCCTTCAATGACAAAGCAGCTTCTTTTTGTAACACTTTTTGAGTTAGAATGTAAGAAAGTATAACCGCCTAACTTTACAATAAATACCTTTCATTCCCTAAAAAATTATCAAACCAATTAAATAAGTTTATCAAAATGGAAAAAAAATTACAAGGGCAAATTGCAATTGTTACCGGGGCCAGCAGTGGTATTGGTGCAGGCGTATCCAAATCACTGGCAGCGGCAGGCGCAATCGTTGTGGTTAATTATCCTGTTACTGTTACAAAAGATGCGGCAGACAAAGTATTACAGGAAATAATAGCGGCAGGTGGCAACGGTATTACTTATGACTGCGATGTAAGTAAAGAAGATCAGGTAATAAAAATGTTTGCGGATGTAATAGCCCAGTTTGGAACTGTCGATATCCTGGTAAATAATGCCGGCCTGCAGCGTGATGCAAAATTCACTGAAATGACGCTGGAGCAATGGAATTTTGTTTTGGCTGTAAATCTCACCGGCCAGTTTCTTTGTGCAAGAGAAGCCATTAAAGAATTTTTAAGAAGAGGCATTGATGAAAAGAAAAGCAAGGCGGCAGGAAAAATTATTTGTATGAGCAGCGTGCACGAAGTAATTCCCTGGGCAGGCCATGCAAATTATGCAGCGAGCAAAGGCGGCATTATGATGATGATGAAAACTATTGCACAGGAATTTGCGTCACACAAAATCCGCATTAACTCTATTGCACCCGGTGCTATTGCAACACCAATAAATCACGATGCATGGGATACAGCAGCCCACCTGCAGGATCTGTTAAAACTGATTCCTGAAAAACGTATAGGTCAGGTTCAGGATATTGGAAACGCTGCGGTGTTTCTGGCCAGTGATGACGCTGATTATATAAACGGAACGACGCTATTTGTGGATGGGGGTATGACGTTGTACCCTGGATTCGAAGATAACGGGTAAAAACTTCGTCTAATGGTTCCTGTTATGAGTAGAGACACCATGCATGGCATCTCCACTTCAAAAATAGGTTATGCGGTCGCCGTAGAGACGCCATGCATGGCGTCTCTACATCAAAAATAAAATTATGCAGGAACAAAAAAGGCTACAGGAAAATAAAGACGGTAAAATTAACTGGAAAAAATGGGGACCTTATGTAACCGATCGCCAGTGGGGAACGGTTCGTGAAGATTATAGCGAATACGGAACGGCATGGGAATTTGTAAGTCATGACGCAGCGCGCAGCAACGCTTACCGCTGGGGCGAAGAAGGTATTGCGGGCATTAGCGATGAACAGCAATTACTTTGTTTTGCTCTTGCCCTGTGGAATAAAAAAGACCCCATTATTAAAGAAAGATATTTTGGGGTTACCGGCAATGAAGGCAATCATGGCGAAGATGTAAAGGAGTTGTATTACTATCTTGATTCTACCCCTACACACTCATACATGAAGATGCTCTATAAATATCCTCAGGATGAATATCCTTATGCTGAGCTCATCAATGAAAATAAAAGAAGGGATAAAACCCAACCGGAATTTGAATTAATTGATACAGGTATTTTTAATAAGGATACATATTTTGATGTTTTTGTAGAATACGCAAAAGCGGGTGCAAATGATATCCTGGTTAAAATTACTGTTCACAACCGTGGTAATGAAGACGCTTCTTTACACATATTGCCAACGATTTGGTTTCGCAATACGTGGGCCTGGGGCCATGATGACTATAAGCCGCAGATGATGTCTTCCAACAATGACGATATTATTATCGATCATAGAGACCTTGGAAATTTTACGTTGTATGCAGACAATAAACCGGAGTTGCTTTTTTGCGATAATGAATCCAATAATAAAAAGTTATATGGCTCTGAAAACGCATGTCATTATTGTAAAGATGGCATCAATGAATTTCTCGTACATGCAAATGACGGTGCAATTAATGTAAACCAACAGGGAACAAAAGCTGCATTGAATTTTGATAAAAATATAAAAGCAGGAAGTTCAGAAACAATCAGGCTAAGGTTAATGGAAGGTAGTGTACCCGAAGCTTTTGATGACTTTGATAATATTTTTAAAAAGCGTTTATTGGAAGCCAACTCATTTTATTATGACCTGCAAAAGGATATTCAGTCAGAAGATGAAAAATTAGTACAGCGCCAGGCTTTTGCAGGCATGTTGTGGAGTAAGCAGTTTTTTTATTATGATGTGAACCAATGGATAAAAGGCGATCCTGCGCAACCTGCACCCCCTTCATCAAGGAAGAAGGGGCGCAATCATGAATGGACCCATCTTAACAATGCCGATATTATTTCTATACCCGATAAATGGGAATTTCCGTGGTATGCTGCATGGGATCTTGCTTTCCATTGTATTCCTTTTGCTTTGATAGATGCTGATTTTGCCAAACAGCAATTGTCATTGCTTACAAAGGAATGGTACATGCATCCTAACGGGCAGCTGCCTGCTTACGAATGGGCCTTCGATGATGTGAATCCGCCTGTACATGCATGGTCATCATGGAGGGTGTATAAAATTGATGAAAGGAATAACAATGGTAAAGGAGACATTCCCTTTTTGGAAAGTATATTTCATAAGCTGCTGCTCAATTTTACCTGGTGGGTAAACCGGAAAGATACTGAAGGAAACAATATTTTCCAGGGAGGATTCTTAGGCCTGGATAACATTGGAGTATTTGACAGAAGTGCGCCATTACCCACAGGTGGGCATATTGAGCAGGCAGATGGGACAAGCTGGATGGCCATGTACTCTCTCAATCTCATGCGGATTGCATTGGAACTTGCAAGGTACAATCCATCTTACCAGGATATGGCTACCAAATTTTTTGAACACTTTTTATATATCGCAGGCGCCATGGCAGACATGGCTATGGAAAGCGGGGGTTTATGGGATGAGGAAGACCAGTTCTTTTATGATGTTTTGAAAATGCCTGATGATGGAAGCATAAAATTAAAAGTTCGCAGTATGGTAGGCCTTATACCGTTGTTCGCGGTAGAAGTATTGGATCATGATTTATTGAAAGCAGTTCCTCAATTTGCGGAGCGATTACAATGGTTTTTAAATAAGAGGCCCGACCTCGCAAGTCTTGTTTCACGCTGGCAGGAAAAAAATGAAGATGAAAAACATTTGCTGAGTTTATTGCGTGGCCATCGTATGAAAAAAATCTTGCAAAGAATGCTGGATGAAAGTGAGTTCTTTAGTGATTATGGTATCCGGGCCATATCAAAATTTCATGATGAACATCCGTATGAGTTTTGGGTAAATGGAAGCCGTTTTAGTGTTGAGTATACCCCCGGGGAATCTATAACAGGGTTATTTGGTGGCAACAGCAACTGGCGTGGCCCGATATGGATGCCGGTAAATTATTTGCTTGTGGAAAGCCTGCAACGCTTTCATTATTATTATGGCGATGATTTTAAAGTTGAATGTCCTACGGGTAGCGGCGTTTATATGACTTTGAATGAAGTTGCGGATGAAATTTCCCAGCGCCTGGCCGGCTTATTCCTGCGCGATGAAAATGGCCGGCGCCCATTCCTTGGCACCAATAACAAATTACAGGAAGACCCGAACTTCAATAATTATATATTGTTCTATGAATATTTTCACGGAGATAGTGGCAGGGGGGCTGGAGCATCGCATCAAACAGGGTGGACTGGTCTCGTTGCCAAGTTATTGCAGCCAAGAAGAATTGAAAGGGAAGCAACAGAGAAAGAAGAATTGCATCCGGAAGTGCCGGACTAGCCCCTCTCCCTTGAGAGAGGGGTTGGGGTGAGGCTTCAATAAAAACTTCAAATTTATTTATGTTACAGCTTGATAAATCAATCCTGCAAAATTACGGTCAGGCAATTCAAAATGAATGGCTCGAAACAAATGGACTGGGTGGCTGGAGCTCCTCTTCTGTGATTGGGACCAATACCAGGCGTTATCATGGTTTGCTGGTGGCGGCAATTGTACCTCCTGCAGAACGAATGGCACTGGTATCGAAATTAGATGAAACTCTTATTATAAATAAGGAGCGGTTTGAATTAGGTTCAAATGATTATGGTGATATAATTCATCCTTCCGGATACCAACACCTTATTTCATTTTGCAAAAATTTATTTCCTGAATGGATATATGAAGTAAATGGAATAATGCTCAGGAAAAGCATTGCTATGGTACATGATGAAAACACAACACTTATTATTTATGAAGTGTTGAAATCAGAAACTTTTGAAAAGTTTCAAGACTTTCCAAAAGTTCATTTAGAATTGTTACCGCTGATCAGTGCAAGAAGATATCATTCTTTACAGCATTCATACAATAATATTTTTTGGGATGCACAATTTGAAAATGGAATTTTTCAAATCCATCCGTTTGACGGAGCGCCACATATTTTTATTTCAATTCCCGGTGCTGGTTATAAGCATCATCCACAGTGGTTTAATAATTTTAATTATGCAATAGAAAAATACCGCGGCCTTGATTTTATCGAAGATCTGTTCAATCATGGAACCTTAACTGTTGAATTAAGAGAAGGAGATGTATTGGGTATAATCATTTCTACAGAAAATCCCCGTGAAAGAAATGCATTGGAATTATTTCAAAAAGAAAAAGAAAGGAAACAATCCCTCATACAACAATCAGGCGATGAAACAATTCGGCAGCTAACAACTGCAGCCGATCAATTCATCGTCAGAAGGATCATTCCACAAGTCTCCCCGCCCTCTGGCGGAGGAGATTTAGAGGGGGCCACCATTATTGCAGGCTATCACTGGTTCACCGATTGGGGAAGAGATACCATGATATCCCTGCCAGGGCTCACATTGAGCACGGGCCGTTATGAAGATGCAAAAAAAATTCTTTCGGCATTTGCAAAGAGTGTGAGCATGGGGATGTTACCCAATCGCTTCCAGGATAATGGCGCCGCCCCTGAATACAACAATGCAGATGGAACACTCTGGTATTTTATAGCTGTATATAAATATTTAAGCGTAACGAAGAATAAAGATTTTGTATTGGATGAAATTTTACCTGTATTGAAAGATATTATTGACTGGCATTTTAAGGGCACAAGATATAACATTCATGTTGACGAAGATGGCTTATTATATGCAGGAGAAAAAGGGCAGCAACTTACCTGGATGGATGCAAGGATCGGTACATGGGTAGTAACTCCACGTATGGGAAAACCTGTTGAGATAGAGGCCCTCTGGTACAATGCATTAAAAATATTTTCAGAACTATTGGAATTGAATAGCCAGGAGCATGATGCATCACTGGTAAACATAAGTGCAGAAAAAGCCAGGCAAAGTTTTGCACAGAAATTCTGGTATGAAGGGGGAAAATATTTGTACGATATAATTGATGAAAACGGCAACCCAAATACAGAAATAAGGCCTAACCAGCTCTTTGCGATCAGTCTTCCATTTGCATTAATAGAAGGCGCGCGGGCCAGGGCTGTTCTTCAAATTGTGGAGGAACAATTATACACACCGGTTGGATTAAAGAGTTTATCGAAAAGTGACACACATTATACACCCGTGTATGGCGGGGATGCATGGCACAGGGATTCTTCTTACCATCAGGGAACTGTGTGGAGCTGGCTATTGGGGCCGTATGCAGATGCTGTAATGAAATTAAACGGAACCAAAGGAAAAGCCAAAGCTCAAAAAATGATTGATGATTTCAAATACCATCTTAATGAAGCATGCATCGGCAGCATCTCAGAAATTTTTGATGCAGATGCGCCACATCACCCACGCGGATGCGTTGCCCAGGCATGGAGCGTAGCAGAAATGCTTCGGGTAATAAAAACATATGAATTGTACAATCTGGAAAAAAAATAGAGTTTTTCGCCAGTTCGAATTGTAAAGTTCATGGCGTTCATAATTGTGGTGGAGATATCCCGTATGGAGTGGCCCGGCTTATTAGCGATAAAAATGCTGAAGAAATACTGCCCCGCTTGCCGTCAATGCAATGTAGGGGTTCGGCTTTTTCCCGAATTAATTAGAAATCATATTAATTGTATGTAACCATGTTTCTGCCAACTTAGGCCAATCTGCAATTGGAAGATTAGTTTTTTTTAAACCAAACGCATGTCCGCCCTCTGCATATACATGATATTCGGCAGGAACACCGGCTTTTCTTAAGGCGATATAATACACCAATGAATTCTGAATAGTATCAACCGGATCATTCCCTGCTTGTACCAGGAAAGTTGGAGGTGTATTACTATTAATAGGAATAGTCGGGTTTAATTCATAATCCTTAGTAGTATGTTCCAACATATGTCCGGGATAGATTGCTATTCCAAAATCTGGTCTGCAACTTACTTTGTCCGCTTCATCCATTATTGGATAGGAACGTTTTTCATAATTGGTACTTATGTGAGCGACTAAATGACCACCTGCCGAAAATCCAATTACACCAATTTTTCGTGGATCAATATTCCATTCATTAGCATGGAATCGAAGCAAACCGACTGTTCTCTGGGCATCTTCCAAAGCAAGGGGTTTTTCAGCATCTTTTTCGCAGTCGCAATTTTTATCCCAATGAGGACCGGAATTTGGAACACGATATTTTAAAAGTATCCCGGTAACACCGATAGATGCTAACCACTCGCATACTTCTGAACCTTCAAGCTCAATTGCAAGTGCCCGATATCCCCCACCCGGAAATACAACCACTGCCACACCGGTATTTTTCCCTTTGGGTGAATAGATGGTCATGGTTGGGTTCGAAACGTTTGTTACCATACCATCATTATCCGTTTCAGATCCTGTTATGAGTCCTGAGTCAGGGATAGATTTTGACCATACCGGTAACTGTTTATGCTCAATTGAAGATTCCAGAGCTTCTGGTTGTTGAGGTTGTTTATTTTGATTGCAGGAAATTAAGCTTATACCAATTAACGGAATCAAAAAAGTTATTCTTAGAAAAGACATTTCAAAAAATAGTTCGATTGAATTTTGATTTCTGGAATAGTTCATTCTATTTACTCAATTTAAGCTGACCGCTAAAAATAGATATGCGAAAGTAAATATAAAAACATTCGTAAATACAGCCCATACCGCCCGATTTGAGAAAGCTTAATGCATGTGCTGTCCATGGGCTTACCAACGCAACCAGCATAATAATGGTATTGCAAAATAAACCGATGTTTTCAAATTTTGTTGTTTGCTTGATCACAACATCGCTGTGCCTGCCGCCCTGCGACCAGGTAATGATGAATTGATGTATTTCAAAAAAGGTATTTTGCAGATGCCAGATGCTTTCAAAAATAAAGTGCCGGGATTTTATACATCATGGCGATCACGATTCATTGGTTCCATATACCAATGCTTTATATGCTAAAGAGAAACTGGTAAATGCAACATCTGTAGAACCCATCACCTTACCTGGCGCCGATCATTTTATTACGTAGAGTAATTATGGAGATGTTAAAAAAGTTTTGATGCGGCTATAAAATGTACGATGTAAGACGTGAGATGTACGATGTGAAAGGCAGTATGTATTCACATCGTACGTCGTGTGCTGTTGTGTAATGAGTGTTTCTGTCATGGGTTTCTGCATTTTCCGGCATCATCAGCGGGCTCCAATTTTATATTAGGATTGCCGATAGATATTGAACCACTTGCATCGCTCGTGTTTTATCAGCATTTATTTGAGCACATCGAATCGCTATAAGAATATGCCTTCTCTTCGGGTATTATTTTTTTGCAAATCAAAACACTTTAAATCCTGAAAAATAGGTGGGTTCAACAGAACCCGCGCCCTGCACATTCATAGTGGCACCGGTGCGCTGTAGAAATTGAAAATTATAGATGTCATTGGTATTCAATTGTACATCAAAAGAAAATAACAGTGAGGAATTGAATGCAACTCCAAAAGAAGGAGCGATCTGGAACTTCTGCGATGAAAGGTCTCCATTTATAAATGTTTCTACTCCGTAAGCGGTATTGTCAACGTGGGGTGGCACTACAACACTTATTTCAAAATGATAAACACCGGCATCCCTGGCAGTGAAGTTGCCCGTGGAAGGTTCAAAATTGGAACCCTGGTCATAATATTCTACATAAGGAAACAAAGACGTAAATGTATAGTTCGCTATTGCCTGGTTGGTAGTGAGTGCTGCATAAAATGCACATTGAGTGGTGGTACTTAGCCGGGTCCAGCCCGCATTACTCCTGAAATAAATAGTATTGTCGGTGGTATTAAAAACCGTCAACCCATTGGGCGGATTAAGCATGGCACGCATGTCGACGTCAGCAATTCGTGGCAGCAAAAGCCCTTTATTGTTGCTTTCCAACTCCAATATGGCATTATTATTTACATTACCAGGATTGGTTCCAATCTTTACCTGGCCCATACTTTGAAGAGTAATTAAAAACATACACAACAGGAAGGAAAATTTTTTCATGATTATAAAGTATGAAGTATGAAGTTAACAAAACATAAGAAACAAAGGATTTTTTATCCCGAGGTGATTGCATAGTGGCCACCTGAGTTTACGATAAATTTTTTTAAAGTCAGCTGTGGAATCATAACATTTAAAAGAGATTCAGTTTTTATTGAAGATTACAGATCAAAATTTATTGTATTGTTTTTTGTTTGTTCCGAATATAAATTGCAAATATTTTATTTTACACACCTTATGCTACAGGAAAATAATTTTTGCTTTGGCAAATCAAAATAAAATCCATTATTGAATATTTCAAGCTGATATATCCTGGCAATTCAAATATTTTTTCTTTATTATCTACACTACGAATGTTTCTTCATCATTCGATTTTTTGTATTATAAAGATTAAACAACGTTGATAATCTGTTAATATTAATTGTTAGTCGATCAAAAACAGTTTTGTAATTTCAAAATCTTAAACCAAAAATTACTCTTATGAAAAGAAACCAGTTAATAAAAAGATGTCTTTTTATTATAAGCATTTTCATGCTTTGTTCGCCATTAGTAATTGCCCAGGTAACCACTGCAACCCTCAGTGGTATTGTCATGGACCCAAAGGGCGCTCCTCTTGTATCGGCAACTGTAACAGTTGAATTCCCGGAAGCGGGCATTAAACAGTCTTTAATTACCAAATCCGACGGTCGTTTTACAGTCCCTAACCTCAGGGTTGGAGGGCCCTATAAAGTGACTGTAGATTTTATAAGCTACCAGGAGGCAGTTACTCAAAATATATTTCTTGAGCTCGGCCAAAACAATTCTATTGAATTTGTATTGAAGGAAAAATCCCAGCAGCTTGAAACAATAACCATTGCTACGGGATCAACAATTTTTGATAATAAAAGAACGGGTGCTTCTACCAATATTAACAGCCGTCTCCTGAAAGCATTGCCAACTATTTCAAGATCAGCTGATGATTTTTTGCGTCTCACGCCCTCTGCATCAGCAACCTTCAATGGGCTTTCTTTTGCAGGACGCAACGGGCAGTATAATAACTTTTCATTAGATGGCGCCGTGTTTAATAATCCATTCGGTTTAGATGCTCCTACACCAGGCGGACAAACCAGCGCCCAGCCTATTTCCCTGGATGCGATAGACCAGATACAGGTAAATATTGCGCCTTATGATGTAACACAGGCGGGCTTTACGGGGGCAGGTGTTAATACTGTTACCAAGTCGGGCAGTAATACTTTTTATGGAACCGTATATGGCTTTTACAGAGATCAATCTTTTACGGGTAAAAAAGTTGAAAAAAATAAACTCGTGATACCGGACCTGAGCCAGTTACAGGCAGGTTTTGCATTGGGCGGCGCCATTGTAAAAAATAAATTATTCTATTTTGTAAATTTTGAAACAGAGCAACGAAAAGATGAGGCCTCCAGCTATGTTGCACAAACTTCAACTAACGCGGGAAAGACTAATACTTCAAGAGTATTGGCGAGTGACCTGCAGGCCGTAAGCAGTATTTTAAAAACCCGCTTCAATTATGATACGGGCCCTTACCAGGGTTTCACACTTGACCAGACAAATTATAAATGGCTGGCTAAAATAGACTGGAACATTAGTTCAGTTCATAAACTTTCTTTCACTTACAACGGGCTTGATGCCAGTAAAGATAAACCTGCACATCCCGACGCGATACAAAGGCGCGGGCCGGATTTTACAACCTTGCAATTCCGTAACTCAGGTTATCAAATAGTGAATAAGCTCGAGTCTTTTGGCACAGAATTAAAATCTAATTTTGGAAGCAATTATGCTAATAAATTACGGGTAGTTTATACAACTTTCAGAGATAACAGGAATCCATTCTCAACTCCTTTCCCTGCAGTAACAATTTCGAAAAATAATGTTCCCTATATTATTGCCGGGCATGAGCCGTTCTCGATCCATAATACTTTAAGCCAGGATGCGTTCCAGGCTACCGATAACTTCAATATCTTTTTAAAAAATCATACCCTCACAATTGGCGGTTCTTTCGAATCATTCAAATTTTCCAACTCCTTTAATCTTACCGCTTACGGCTTATCTACTTTCAATGCTATAGACATACAAACTTTTAAGGATAGTGTTCCTGTTGGCGGAAATGTGGTGTTCGGCGCTTATCCGCTTGATGTAGATGTAAACACGGCAAAAACAAGAGCTGCAGCGAACGTATGGACCCTTGCCAACCTTACTGTCGGGCAGGTATCCGCCTATATCCAGGATGAATGGGCGATAACCCGCAAATTCAGGTTGACCTACGGTTTGAGAATGGATATACCGCAATATTTTAATGCAAGCTATCATGACCCGAATTTTGATCCTAATACCGGGGCTTTCACCGGTACTTACACAGAAGGTTCGCCTACGCTTCAAAATAATGATAACCTGGTTTTGTTTGATGCGAGCGGGAAACCGGTTAGCAATGGGGCCGGAAAGGAGCTTGACAATCATCGCTTTCCTACAAAAAAGCCATTGTTCTCACCACGTGCCGGTTTTAACTGGGACGTAAAAGGAGACAGGTCCCTACAGCTTCGTGGAGGCTCCGGATTATTTACAGGGCGGTTTCCTTTTGTATGGCTTGGCAACCAGATTGCTAATCCTACAAGCGGCTTTTATAATGCAACGGATAAAAATTTCAGATGGCCGCAGGTGTGGCGCTCTAACCTGGGTACTGATATAAGAATTCCTTTTGGAACTATTTTCACGGTAGACGCTGCTTATACAAAAGATGTGAAAGGAATGATGGTTCGCAACTATAAATTAGGAACACCTACTGGAAAACTGAATTCTGAAACAAGCGATAATCGCAGCATTTATTTACCCGTCGGCCAGGGAGCAGCGAATGCTTACATATTCACCAATACCAATGTCGGTCACCAGCTGAATCTCTCATTCCAGGCCCAACAATATTTTAAAAACGGGTATTACGTTATGGCAGCATACAATTACCTTATTGCAAAGGATGCAAGTTCCATATCTGCAGAAATATCAAGTGACGCTTTTGACCGCAACCCCATACTAAATAATTCCAACGCCGCAATTTCATCAACTTCATTATATGGTAATACGCATCGTTTTATAGTGGCCGCTTCAAGAAAGTTTACTTATGGAATGTGGGCAACAACCATATCCACTTTCCATTCCTGGAATTCAGGGAACAGGTTTGCTTATGTATATGGCGGAGATATTAATAATGATGGAACGGCAAGCAATGACTTATTATATGTGCCTACTGATGCTGAGATCAACAATATGAATTTTAATCCCAATTATAAAGATGTATTTGGAAATGTCCAGGACCAGGCAGCGCAACGCCAGGCCTTCTCTCAATTTATTGCACAGGATAAATACCTGAGTAAGCACCGGGGTCAATACACTGGAAAGTATGCAGGTGAAACCCCATGGTTTAACCAGCTCGATCTTCGCATTTTACAAGACTTTAATTTTCGTGCTGACAAAAAAATTAATACGATACAAGTCAGTTTTGATTTTGTAAATCTTGGCAACCTGGTCAACAGCAACTGGGGAGTAAGAAAGTATGCAACCACATCAGGGTATTTCCAGCCGATATCAGTTTCTTATAATAATAACGCACCGGTATATACCTTCGATCCGTCATTAAAGTCAACATTTACGACCAGCCCTGATTTACCATCACGCTGGCAAATGCAGGTAGGGGTGAGGTATATATTTTAGGCGTTTATTTTTTGCAGATAAAAGGTTAATCTTCGGGATAACCTTTTATCTGTTTTTACATCAACCATCGTACATAATGTACCACATAACACATCAGCTATCAACCAACCATGACCAATCATTACGACATCATCATCGGTACAGGCGGCGGTGGCGGCACGATGGCCTATAAACTATACGATAGCGCAAAGCGCATTTTAATTTTGGAAAGAGGTGGATTTCTTCGCCCAAAATGCTAAGCAATGAACGATGAAACAATCGGAACATTATTGCAGCAAAAAATTTATTAAAAACTACTACGACACTTTCTATGACGCTTGCAGGATTTTTTTGTACCGTACAGAAAATTTGTATGTCATCAACTTTTGCATCCAGTCCCATCCTGAAACATTATAATACAGGTAACAGCTGCTGAAGAATTTAATTGCACTATTTTTAATCCTCAAGTAATAATAACCCGCATATGAAAAAAAACTACCTGGCTATAGCTGCAGTTTTTTTGCAAATATTCCATGCGATGACTTCAGTAGCGCAGGAATCAAATCTTAAAGAAGATTATTCTGCTTACCTGCCGGAGATAAGGGCCGTTAATAAATTTATTTCCCAATCGCCATTTTGATCTTGGGCGGACACCCTCCAACAGGCTGGTAACAAACTCAACACTCATACTGTATAAAAAAAGTATTGAAGAAACTACTCAACTCGTATTCGGAGGCTGGAGCATGCAACAAAAACAAAATCCGGAATACTCTTCTTTATATGCTGACCTTAAAGGATTGCTTCAGCCTTATTTACGGTAGGCGCGGCCGACCCCTTAATGGATGATACTTTTTTTATGGAAACCCGCTGGCGCAATGCAGGCAATAAAACTTTTCTGGATGTTTATCCTGAATGTCCCCATGCATTTAATGTCTTCCTTACAAAAATTGCGAAAGTGGTCAATGAACAGATGTACAAATGGATCAATGATCTTTGCAAATAGATCCTCATTGGCTTATACTTTATTATGCTGAAGAAAAAATTTATGTTCCCGGCTTTATATTTCAACAGAGCAATTGCTGCGTAGCGCTTTTGTACGTTTCAGTGCTTAATTGAGCTGAGTAAAGAAATGATTTCAACCTTATTTTCTCACTCTTATGTACTTTTCAATATTAATCCTGTTTACGCCAATACTGTCAATTTTCTCAACCCCCTTTTGAGTTAATGTATCACCAACTATAGTAATAGTGAGATCAAATGAATTGCCCTCCCATTGCCTGTCACTGCAGTATTCCAAATGTTCAGTGTACAAGCTGTCTGTAAGTGAATATCTACCGCCTCCTGCCGAAAAAAGGGCAGTAGCAGAATCTTTCCCTTTATTGAGATCATGACTCAAAAAAGCAAAATGGCTATCATTAATAATCTTGATAAACTCCTTACCTTTTGTATAATCAGTAACGGTGCTCACACCTTTTTCTATGGTCGTGCCTGACAGTAGTTTCCATGTTCCTTCGAGCGGAATAATTGCTTTTGCTGATTGATCGTTTTGTGTAGGTGCCGAACACGAGATAAGGATCGTGATAATTACCATATACCCAATATTTATTTTCATCTTTTGAAATTTTAATAATTGATTGTAAACTTGTCTGCACAAGATATTTAAATAAAGCATTCATAGTTCCATAGTTTGTATAGCTGGTTGAAGAGATTGTGGAATGATGCTCAGTTTAACTCACTAACGATTTAACCGGTATATCTACTCAGGCTTGTTGGTAATTGTCTGCAATGTATTGTCGTGCCTGCTCCCGGGTGAAAACAGAAAACCCTTTATAACGATAATGTACGTCAATGATCTTTTCTAATGCAGCCATGACAAGCTGCTTATTTTCCCAGGTTTTAAGATGCTCCACCACGATTTCTACACAACCTTTTTTATAAGCTATCTGTCCGATTACATGCACCAGCGTGTTTCTTACCTTCGCAGTTTTGTCGTGCTGCAATTCCTGTAAAAGAGGTAAAATGTCCTGTGGGTATTTCCTGCCCCTAAGTTCAATGCCGTGGCAAATCTCTCTTCGGATTTCCTTGTCAGGATGATGCAAATATTCTTTAGCCCAATTCAGGACGGGAACGGGATTTACCTCCCCCATCTTTTTTATAGAACCTATCACTGCATTGCGCGGAGCATGATGTTTATCAAACAAGGCCTTATCAAAAAAATGCCGGACATTTTCAAAGTCGGCTTTGCCAATTTCGCCAGCCGAATTGATAACCATTTGCCGTATCTTAAAATGCTCATGCCGTAAAAAAATATCAAGAGCATTAACAATTTTTTGTTGTAAGTTTTTATTGGTGAAATAAATTTTGCCAATTGATAAATATGCTGATCTTCTTATGTTGGTGTCCTGGTCACCAAAGTAAGCGATCGTCTTTTTTAATACTCCTGTTTTCAACCCGGTCAAAATATCATTGCTGATTATGGCTACAAGACGTGCCCTTTCCTGTTTGGATAAATCATAAAACGCCATTATTACTTTGCTCCCCTTTTAAATTCAGGAAGAAGTAAAGTTATGTCTTGTTGAAAATGGATATATAATTTTTGTTAACCGGATATACTTACAGCCCTGATTTGGCCCATGCGCCAACCGGACGTTATGTTATAAATTTATTTACCATGCTAATTAAATAATTGTAATTATCTTTTTGATGCCAGCTATCTAACTACCATGATTAAACGCAGATAGATACGTCCTTCAAATCTCCTTTTATGAGGCAATATGCGGAATGACAACATTGAAAAATTGTCATCTCTTTATTTTTACTCAATCGATGAATTACTGTTTTATGAAACTACTTACCGCACTTTGACCATCTGCTTTGCTAACAACTTTCACCGTATAAGTTCCTTTGGCCAGATTGTAAATGTTCATCGGTATTGTGTTAGAACCTGCTTCTATATTTGCAGGTTGCTGTTTTACTGTTTTACCAGCGATGTCTGTGATTACTAATGTTACATCGTTGGAGGCCGGGGCACCTATTATTACATTCATTATGTTATTGGCAGGATTCGGGAATAAACCGCCAATTTCCAGTGTTAATGGCTTATTACCACGTATCAGCAAAATATTGCTGTATTTGCCATGGTTGTCAATATCCACCTGGCGCAACCGATAGTATTGTTTTGTACCGGCAGGATTATTATCTGTAAAAGTATAATTCAGATTGCCGGTACTGCTGCCGCCAGGCGCCTGTGAGTTCACAAAACTAACTTCGCTGAAATTAACACCATCAGTTGAACGTTGTATTTCAAAACCCTTGTTATTGCTTTCATTAACTGTTTTCCATTTCAATACGTTATGATTACTTTCTTTATAACCGCTAAAAGTGAGCAGGTTCACGGGCAATACGATGCTCGTCTCGGCCAGTGTCCAGTCTGAGAACGAAGTAACCCCGGTAATAGTTGCTGTATTAAGACTGGCATCAACCATGCCCCCGGGTTTGGTAAATATGCCGGCTGCATTTTTAAATATTACAAAGTTGTTTTCGCTGGCTGTACCGGGGATGTCTGTTGGATCCAGGTAATTAAAGGTAAGATCTGCCGTGATGCCTGGTGCAGTCAACGTCCATGATCTCTTTAAAGATTTCAAAGGATCCAGACCCGGATAGGAACCTTCTGTAGCTTTCACAGTGAAATCAGCCGGTGATCCCGCAGTGACATTAACTGTTACGGGAGAATACCCGTTTGCAGTACCAACTTCAAAAGTTTTTGAATCGGCAATACCAAATTGCTTTCTGAAATTTCCGTCCACATAACCCTTGGTTCGGATCACGTCGGCCGAGTCTATTGTTATGATAAGGATGTTGGCGCCTGTGACAATTCTGCCATTTCTCAATGAAAGAGCAGTGTCCTTCCCTGAAAGCGTTAGATCACCACCGGCAATCGTGAGGCTATGTGTTGCAGCGGTGTCGTCGTAAATCATGCTTGTAAGAATTCGTGTGGGATTGAGTTCGGGGCCTGTTGTTCGTGGGCTAGTCACTCGTAAATAAAATATGACCTGTCCACCGGTACCCAGGTTAAATGTTGGAGAAACATCAAAATTTCCTGCGTTTGAAGGTGCAGTGGTGTTTCCCATTTGAACAGTACCAGTGCTCGCACCGCCCGAACCAAGTGTTATTTTATTACTATTCGTAAATCCGCCACTAAAAAAAGTTACACGGTTAGTAACAATATTGTTTGTAACTGAGGGATCAATTATTACACCTGCGGCATTATTAACTTCAAATGATAACAACGGCAATGCATTAGTACCGGCAACACCACTACCCGAATAGGTTTGTGGTGTTGTTCCAAAAAAAGAAAAACGGCTGCTTGCAGCATTTCCATTAATTGTACCGTTATTAACAACGTCTCCTGAAATACCTGTAAAATAACCATTGACAAAAAAGGCTGTACCTGGATTAATAGTCAACCCTCCATAATCCCTGAAAACATTACTGCCGGGGGAAGCCGCGGGAAGACCCGCAGTTACTGATTTGTTGTTGGTGGTATTATCAATAATCATATTTGGTACGTTCCCATAAATCCTGTAGTCGAATGTACCGCTGTTCCCTGCAGTGTTCCCTGTACCAACATATAATGTACCTCCTGTAATGTGAGGTGTGGCGAGATTAAAATAATCTCTCCTGCTTGCAGCTGTTGCATTGGAATTAATTTGAACCATACTTATGTTGCCTCCGCTCATATTAAAGACGGCTCCGGAAGTACCTATTGAAAAAGAAGCGGAGTTAGCCGCACTGTTTCCAACGGTACAAATATTGACAGCACCACCTGTTTGGGTGTAAGTAATAGCATTTGCTGTTAAAAGCCGTCCGGAAACATTCATTAATCCTCCTTCTATTATGAATACAGCGCCAACACCTGCTCCAATAGCATTGCCTGATGATGTACCTATATTATATGCTCCTTGTGTAATACGTAATAAACCATTATTGGCTGGTGAGCCATCTTGCCCGGCTACCGTAAAGTTTGGGTTGTTCAGCCAAAAACCGCCGGTCGCAGGAATAGCATAAGCCGCACCAGTGAAAATACGCCCTGTTAATGTAAAGGTTCCTGATACCTTAAGCGTTCCATTCGTAAGCGTTAAAAATCCCATCTGGATACCATCGGCAGTGGTACCCTGTACAGTAAAACTTGCCGGATTTAATTCAAGTGTATTTGAAGAGGATGTCCCCTTATCAATCGTTATTGCTCTTATATCGGTCGTTGCACCGGAACCGCCGAATGCATTGTTGGATGCACCCGTAAATGTAATATTTGCTCCGGCGGTGTTCCCATTCGTGCTGAGATCAAGTGTGCCATTATTGGTAAGATTTCCGGCTAAGGACAATACATGTGTGGTCACAGTTCCTGTTGTGGCAGATTGAAAAGCACCCCCGGGTGCAATAGTCACATCCGTTTGTACCGTTAGTGTTTCTGCAGTGTTTGCATCAAAAGTTAATGTACCGGAAGCACCCGCTCCAACGTTAACGCTATTAGCAACAGCGGCAACATCAATAGTAACAGCGTCACCATTCTTAATAGTAACGTCATCAGAAGCGGTTGGTACTACTCCACCCGACCAGGTGGCCGTTGAGCTCCATAGACCTCCCCCGGTACCGTTAGATGAAATTTGTGATTGTGCAATTACAGAAAATAATACAGTGATTAACAGCAGGCAGGCTTTTTTCATAAAGTTGTTTTTGTTTATAAATGAAATCAACTCGCTTATTAACTGCAGGTGTCGTGAGCAGTTCGAATTAGCGGAAATAAAACTTTCAGGAAAGGCTTGAATAAAACGTAACTCTTAAAATAAATGTCAATCAAAGCTATGTTGATTTTCTTATTTTAGGTAAGACGCTGCTGCATTTTTAAAAGCACTATATATAAACGCTGCACTTATAAGACTATGCTACAGGAATACCGGGCGGGGAAAGAAATTTATAAAGATATAATTGGATTCACATAAAGTCGCAACGAGGTTAAGCAATAAAGGTTACAGGGTCATAACTATGGTGCCGACGGTAAAAAAAATGAAATTCAGAAAATACATATAAGAAGAAAAAATTATTGAAATTGCAGCAAACTGGAAAAAAATGTATAACAAAATAAAAATTGTGGCAATTTCAGGAAGCCTTCGCAATAACTCTTCTGCAACATATATTTTAAAGCATGTGATCAAACTCTTCCCTGAAACAATAGATTTTACATTATATGAAGGTATTGGGATGCTTCCTCATTTTGATGATAATGAAAATGTAGCTCCGGAAGTAACTGCATTCAGGAAATTGCTTGCAGAAGCCGATGGTGTTTTTATCTCCCAGCCTGAATATGCTTTCGGAGTGGCCGGCTCTTTAAAAAATGCGCTGGACTGGACAGTATCCTCCGGCGAACTGGTCGATAAACCTGTTGCGCTTGTAACCGCTGCAACGGGTGGTGATAAGGCCCACGCAGCTTTATTGCTAACACTTAAGGCGCTGTCTTCAAAAGCAGGAGAAAGAGCAACACTTTTGATACCTTTTGTGCGCACAAAATTGAATGATACAGGTGAGGTTATAAATGATGAAATAGTAAAGTCACTTACATCAGTTGTAAATGCGCTTGTTCAAACTATTATGGCGCAACGTGATGAAAAAAGTATGCAGGCCTGAATTGAATAATGCAAATACTATTTTGCATTTGCATACAATTGATTGTTTTCAATCTGCATTTTTATAGGAGATGGGTTCATATATTTTTCTCTCAATATAGTTCCCTGATTTATACAAAACCAGTCCGGTTTTCATAGCCGTGTAAATAAAAACGAATAGCAACGTGTATTTTGGAGTTGCGCTATTCATTAAAAAAAGCACGAACCCTGAAGCTCTATGCGTTGCTATACACTTTTAGTAAAGAACTTTTGGAAAGTTTGAAACTTTCAAAAAGTCTATGCATTATAAACTTTCCAAAAAGTTTATGCATTATTATAGACTTTTAAAATGGGCTCACGCAACACCGAAGCTTCATCTGTGCAATGCCAGTAAATAACATCAGCAATGGCTTCCGGCTTTACCCAGTGGTCAAAGTTCCCATCCGGTATAGCTTTGCGGTTTTGGGGCGTATCAATCGTACTGGGAACTACTACACTGGTAACAACATTCTTTCCCTTTGCCTCATCATTCATTAATTCAGCCAAACGAAAGATGAGAGATTTTGCCAGCCCGTAGGCTACCATTCCTTTGCCGTTTTTTGCACTGAGGCCAGGCTTTGAGCCAATTATAAAAATCCTTCCGCTGTTTTGTTTCAGCATTTGAACAAACACGGGCCGTGCAACATTGTATGCAGTTTCAAAATTTAATTTATGTTGTTGGGCAATGTCAGAAGTTTTGGTTTCTTCTATTTTCCCCATTGCGAAACCGCCTACGGTAAGAATTGCGGCATCGATGCTGCCATGTTTTTTAAGAATTGTGTCAACGAATTTTTGCGATTCATCTTCATTCATAAGGTCAACAATAACTTTTTCAAATTTATCTTCAGGGAAATCCATGGGTACAGTATCGTTGGGTATTACTGTGCCTATCACATAATATCCTTCTTCGATAAATTTTTTTACTACTCCCTGTCCCATATTGCCGGAGGAGCCGGTAACAATAGCTATTTTCATTATTTAATTTATTTTTTAAGTTATTAATAATCGTACACTAAATTTCTGATTATTTTTTTAATCTATACTTGTTCGGGGCAATTATTCCCGCAAAATTTTCCACCCGTATTTATCCTCACCTATACAAACCGCCATATGCAGTGAGATACAAAATTTTTCCATCTTCATCACCCCGGGCCATATTCGCCCGGCGTTCGGAAATGTGACAGGGTCGTACCCAGTTAATATTACACCATTGGCATCAACATTAATAAGAAATTTCCCCCGGTATTTCCGGGCGTTTACAAAAGAGCAGTAAACATGCAGAGTAATACAAATGCGACTGCAGATACAATTTTAAGAAACAGGTTGTTATTTCTTTTTTCTTTGAGCAATTCCTTTAATTACGACGTGTTGTCCGTTGCTTTACAATACCGAAGTAATAGAATGAAAAAAGCCCGGTATATGTCGGGGTTCTTACAAATATCAGTATGGTAACTTTTTTATAATCTGTAAAGGCAATTAAACTTTTAAATAATCCAATGGTTTTTGTATTTTGTATAAATATATTTTTTCAAAAACATAAATAAAATCAGAAATGGAAAGCTCTACTCAATCTCAAATTCCGGAACCAATGCCAAAAAATTGGTTGGTGGAATCTATTCTTGTAACTATTTTTTGTTGCCTGCCTTTTGGTATTGCAGGTATTGTTTTTGCCTCGCAGGTGAATAGTAAATATCAAACCAGAGATTATGCAGGTGCATTGCAGGCTTCCAAAGAAGCGGCCAAATGGACTAAAATTGGCTTTTTTATCGGCCTCGCAGGTATTGTAATATATATTATAGTCATTTTATTAACCGGGGGAGCGTTTTTTTGGGCGGCCAGTCACAGTCAATACAGATAGGTAAGTGGCACAAAAAAATTCCTTAGCAAAAGTATGGGTCGTTAGTACAACCCTGTTGTTGCTGTTGTTGCTGTATTTTTTTGCAGATGCGCGTTATTCAACAATTTTTCCGAAATGTATTTTTTATTCTTTAACAGGCTTATACTGCCCTGGATGTGGTTCTCAGAGGGCTTTTTCATCATTACTTCATGGAGATTTGGGGCAGGCGATTAGTTATAATTTACTGTTTATATTATGTTTGCCTTTATTGAGTTATTCGGCGGTGGTTACGGTTATGAATGTATTTAGAAAAGAGCAGATAGTACAACAAATATTTTATTCAACATTTTTTGTGAAGATCCTGTTTGTTGTTGTAATAATTTTTTGGATAGCCCGGAATTTTTCTTTTTACCCGATGAATTTATTAGCTCCGCATACAATAAAATAAGTTCGGGTATCAGTTAAAGTTATAGCCTGGAAGTAAGGTAATTATAATCAGCCACTACTGCATTTAAGAAACTTCTTGAGTCATAATGCCGGCTTTGAATATTTAAAACCCTCTCAACCTTCTGCTGTGCCTGGAGGGCAAGTTCTGTATTTCCACTCTGGCTTACGCTTTTTAATACTTCTTTTATTAATTGAACGTCCTGGTCTTTTAAATTAATAACTTCAGGATACATTACCTCGTAATTATTGTCAGGCACAGCCTGAAATATCGTGTCGGAAATTTGGGTACGTGGCCTCATTTTTACTAAAACAGTACCGGCAATCATATCGCCGAGCCGTTGTTTTTTTTCTGACGCAGCTACCGTTACCAGGGCAACAATGCTTCCTGAAAAACTGAAGTCAACAATTCTGAAAATCCAGCGAATAAGATACTGGCTAAAACTTGCCTGCCCACCATTAAGACTAATAACTTTTATGCCCATTATCTTTTTACCGAAACTTTGGCCATTGAGAAATATTTCAAGCAAGAGGTCGTAAAACACGACGGGGAAAGCAATAAAAAATATTATGAACCATGTATTGTTGTCAATAAATCTTCCCAAATTCCCAAAACCAATTATCGCAAATATTATAAGGCAATAGCCAATCAGGACCAGGAAATCTAAAATTCTACCGATAATTCTATCACCTAAACTCCCGAGCTCATATTCCAGTTCGATATTTTGAGACGTGGTAATGCTAATAGTATTCATCGTAAATGTTATGTAGAATAAATTTTTAATATTAACGTGTGCAGAAAAATCTCCGTTATCTTACACAAGTCATTTAGTTTTAGATTATGAGAGAAGCCCAATTCTTAAAGCAAAATACCGGTAAATGGAAACAGTATGAAGCTGAAATAAAACAAGGACAGGATGCTGACCTGCTTGCCGACCGTTTTATTGAACTTACAGATGATTTGTCTTATAGTAAAACATTTTACCCTAAAAGTAATACAAGCAGGTATCTTAATGGCCTTACCTTCTTATTTCATCAAAGTATTTATAAGAACAAAAAAGAAAAATCTTCAAGGATATGGAACTTCTGGCAGTATGAACTTCCTTATTTGTTCAGGCAATATCATAAGCAATTTGGCTGGGCATTGTTTTTCTTTTTGGTGTTTTGCGCCATGGGTGTTTTATCTGCCAGGTATGATGAGAATTTCATAAGGCTTATCATGGGAAATGATTATGTAAACATGACAAATGACAATATTGAAAAGGGTGATCCGTTTGGAGTATACAAGCAAAGCGGGGAGTTCAACATGTTTGTATATATCGCCTTTAATAATATAACCGTGGCCTTCGCGACTTATGTATTAGGAATCTTTTTGTCGGTTGGAACAATTATTCAATTGTTCAGAACCGGTTTAATGCTTGGCTCCTTTGAATATTATTTTTTCTCAAAGGGACTGGGTTTTAAAAGCATCACAGTTATTTTTATTCACGGCACATTGGAAATATGGTCGATTGTAATTGCCGGCGCGGCAGGATTAATTCTTGGTAACAGCATATTATTTCCGGGTACATTCAGCCGGTCAATATCAGTTTTGCGCGGAGGAAAAGATGGATTAAAGATCGTGATGGGTTTAATTCCGGTATTTATAACTGCTGCATTTTTTGAAGGATTTGTAACCCGCTATAGTAATATGCCGTTATGGATCAGCATCGCTATTTTATCTTCCAGCCTCGTATTTATTATTTGGTACTTTGTAATATACCCTATTCGTTTGCATAAAAGGATATATACAGCATTGCTTCCGCGTATTAATAATTATGAATCACAAAACTTCACTACATGGTTAAACAAAAAGTTGAGCTCAGAAAAATCAGGGACTTCAGTGAAAACTTAAATGATACTATTCTTTTCATTCGTCAAAATTTCAAGTCGCTTTTAACCTGTTTCCTGGGTATAGCAGGAATATTCATGTTGACGTCTGCAGTTTTAACCGGGATTTATCAAAGCCAATTTGGCAACCTGTTTAGAGATATTTTGAGCCGGAAAAATCCGGACGCCGTTTCGCCATTTTATATGATCAACGCGAATTACTTTCTTGTGATTTTTTTTAGCTGGTTAAATTTTGTGGTCATGCAGGTGGCTGTTATAAGTTATGCAAAAGTTTACGAAGCTAAGAATGGGGAAGCACCCGTTATCGAAGAAGTATGGAATGTATTTAAAAGATATTTTTTTAAGGTATTTTTTTACTCCATACCTATAATTTTACTTACGGTACTGGGATGTGTCTTTTGTCTGGTTCCCGGCGTTTACCTTTGGGTGGTGTTTGCACCCTTTTCTGCAATATTAATAATAGAAGACCAATCATTTGGCGAAACTTTTAATCGTTGCTTCAGATTAATAAAGAATAATTTTTGGATATCGTTAGGGATCTATTTTATAACGTATTTAATAGCATCTTTCAGTGGCGCTATTATCTCTTCAATTGTGGGTATTATCAGCGGGCTGATTTCATATTTTACTACAAGAAATATCAATGCAACAATAGGTATCGTAACTTCAATTCTTAATATTTTCAGTTTTATTTTTTATATAGTTTATTATGTTGCTGTATGTCTGCATTATTTTAATCTTGCAGAAAAACATGATGGTACCGGCATGATGAGAAGGCTTGATTCGATTGGTGACAATCACCAGGATTTTGATAATATACAAGAACAATATTAATGAAACGCGGGCTGCTTTTTCTTCTGCTGGTTATTAACAGTACCTTCTTATTGTCACAAGCAAATTTAAAACGGGATACTACTTATATGATTTCCCGTTCGTTTAATACTAATGCATTAAAAGAATTTAAAGACAACAAAGATTTTCAATACAATATACACCAGGAACCTGTACAAAGCCTATGGGAGAAATTTTGGAGTTGGGTTTGGTGGAAGGTGGGCCAATTACTAAGAACAAAGGAAGGAATAACTACTGTTTGGTCGGTACTCATTGTCCTTTCAATTGCTATAATCGTATATTTTGTAATAAAGATAACCGGGATGGGCCAGGGTGGTTTATTCGGAAGAAGCAATAAAGGCCCTCAGAAATATATTTTATCTCAGAATGATATTCACGGGATATCTTTTGCTGATGCTATTGAAAAGGCAATAAGTAATGGCGATTACAGGCTGGCGACACGGTTACAATATTTACAGGCTTTAAAAAAACTTTCCGACAAAGGATATATAGAATGGCGGATCAACAAGACCAATACCGACTACCTTACAGAAATAACCGGCAAGCCTTTTAATGACATGTTCATCCTGCTAACATTTAATTTTGAATATACGTGGTATGGTGAGAAACCGGTTAGCAGGGAACAATTCCTGGAAATAAAGAAACAGTTTCAACAATTTAATAGCCAGGTATAGTGAGAGCATATAAAAATTTTATCATCATTTTTTCATCATTATTTATCCTGTATATAATCGCAGAATTAAATAAGCCAAAGGCAATAGACTGGACAGTTACTATTGGCAAAAATGATAAAAATCCTTACGGGGGCTACATTATATATAACCAGCTGAAAGATTTGTTTCCGGCTGCCTCTGTGAATTCATACGATCTTCCTGTATACAATCAGTTAAATAATATTACGGAAAAGAATACCGCTTACATGATCCTTACACTTTCCTTTGAGCCTTCCAAATATGACTACCGGGAAATGATGCAGTACATTAACCAGGGAAATTATATTCTTGTTTCAGCAGAGAATTTTGGTAAGGGCTTCTTAGATTCATTGAAACTGGAAACCAGTATAAAATTTTCAATACAGAATAAAGATTCAGCAGCTATAAATTTTGTAAATCCTTTATTAAAATCAAAGAAAGCATTCACCTTCCTAAGTTTTACCATGGACCAGTATTTTTCTAAACTTGACACGGCAAGAACTACAGTGCTGGGTGTAAATGATAAAGATCAGCCAGACTTTATAAAAATAGCATATGGCAAAGGGGCTTTATTAGTGCACGCTGCACCCATTTGTTTCAGTAATTATTTTATGTTATTTGCAAACAATGCAACCTATACAGGACAGGCGCTTTCCTATGTACCCGGTAACGTTTCAAAAATTTATTGGGATGAGTATTATAAACCCGGAAACCAGGTATCATCAACACCGTTACGTTTTTTTCTAAATAACGAATACCTGCGCTGGGCCTTATACCTGGCCCTGGCGGGATTAATGATTTATGTATTCTTTCAAATGAAGCGCAGGCAACGGGTTATACCGGTCATTACCCCTTTGGAAAACAGTAGCCTCGATTTTGTAAAAACAGTATCCGGTGTATATTTTAATCAAAAAGATAATAACAGCATTGCTCATAAAAAGCTCAGCTATTTCCTTGATTTCGTGCGCCGGCGGTTTTATTTGCCTACCGGCGAAATGGATCAGAGTTTTATAGAGCAATTAGCCAGGAAAAGTGGCGTGGCTATATCGGAAACAACAGAACTGGTTAATTTATTAAGACAGGTTGAAACCCCGCATAAAGTAAGTGACCGCTTACTTTTAATGATTGATCAGCATATTGATAACTTTTATAAACAAATATAAAATGAATTTTCGACCCGAACCAACAGCTATTGATATCGAACAGCTAAGTGATGCTGTTAAAAATGTAAAAGCCGAAATAGGAAAGGTGATCGTAGGACAGGAAAATATGATAGACCTTTTGTTAGCGGCTATTTTAGCAGACGGCCATGTATTAATTGAAGGCGTGCCTGGTGTTGCCAAAACACTTACGGCAAAGCTGCTTGCGAGGTGCATCGATGTGGCATTCAGCCGTATCCAATTTACACCCGATCTCATGCCGAGCGATATAATTGGCACGTCAGTTTTTAATCCTCAAACGGGTTCATTCAGTTTCAGGAATGGCCCTGTTTTCAGTAATATCGTATTGATCGATGAGGTTAACCGCTCCCCCGCAAAAACACAGGCTGCATTGTTTGAAGTTATGGAAGAAAGGCAAATCACTTATGATGGAATCACTTATCCGATGCCTCCGCCCTTTCTTGTACTGGCAACACAAAACCCCATTGAGCAGGAAGGTACTTATCGCCTGCCTGAAGCTCAATTGGATCGCTTTATTTTTAAAATAGAAGTAAAGTATCCAACGCTTGATGAGGAAGTAATGATATTACAACATACTCATAGCGGCAAAACAACTCATTTTACCACAGAAGTAAACACTGTATTAAATGCCGAACAAATTAACCGTTACAGGGAGATTACCACAAGCTTGCATGTTGAAGAAAAAGTAATGCGCTACATAGCAGAGCTGGTATATGAAACAAGAAACAACAAGGCTCTCTTCCTTGGGGGTTCTCCAAGAGCATCTGTGGCAGTGCTTAAAAGTTCCAAGGCCATTGCTGCTATGGGCGGCAGAACTTTTGTAACACCCGACGATGTTATAAAAGTGTTGCCATCAGTTCTTCGTCATCGCATTTTACTTTCTCCGGAAAAAGAAATGGAAGGCAGCACCCCCGATGATATCATTCAAAGTATTATTAAAAAAATAGAAGTACCCCGTTAATCCAAACTGTATTCTTTTGAAAAAGTTATGGCCCGATTATATAAGCCCTTTGTTTTTTACTACCCGCTGGAATGTTGCAGTCACGGTGTGTGTAGTGTTATTTGTGTGCCGCTTCTTTTTAGCATGGATGGGCATTATACCTTACATGGCTTTGTTACTCTTACTCATATTACTGGCAATGGATTATTTAATGCTTTTTGCAAACGGTAAAGGAATATTTTGCACACGAACACATGCTGATAGATTTAGCAATGGAGATAATAACTCAATTACAATTGAAGTGGAGAACAGGTATTCCTTTGAAATAAAAGCAGAAGTAATAGATGAAATTCCCTTCCAGTTTCAAAGAAGGGATATACTATTTAAAACCGTTATAAAAGCAGGCGAGCATTCGGTGATAACGTATGAGCTGAGGCCGGTAAAAAGGGGTGTGTATAATTTTGGAACCGTGAATTTATTTGTAAAGAACAACATAAGCCTTATAAGCAGGCGCTATAAATTTAACCAGCAGGCTGATGTAGCAGTTTATCCTTCTTATTTACAAATGCGAAAATATCAATTGATGGCCATAAGCAACAGGCTAAGCGAACTGGGTATAAAAAAAATACGCAGAATTGGGCACAGCATGGAGTTTGAGCAGATAAAAGAGTATATAGCCGGCGATGATTTCAGAACCCTGAATTGGAAGGCAACGGCCCGCAAAGGCCAGCCGATGGTAAATAATTTCACCGACGAGAAAAGCCAGCAGGTATATTGTGTTATAGACAAAGGGCGTTTAATGAAAATGCCCTTTAACGAATTAAGCCTGCTTGATTATGCTATTAATGCCTCGCTGGTTTTAAGCAATGTTGCGCTCACTAAACAGGATAAAGCGGGCATAATAACTTTCAGTGAACAACCCGGAGCTTTTCTTCCGGCAAATAAAAAAGCTACGCAGATGCAGGCAATACTCGAGGTTTTATACAGCCAGAAAACCCGCTATCTTGAAAGTGATTTCGAGCAGTTGTATATTATGATGAGAAGAAAAGTAAACCAGCGGAGCCTCATAGTTTTATTTACCAACTTCGAATCTATGAGTGGCATGCGCCGCCATTTACCTTACTTAAGAAAAATAGCGCTCCATCATTTGCTTCTTATCGTTTTTTTTGAAAATACCGAACTGAAATCTGTGCTTTCAGCACGCGCTGATAGTCTCGAAGAAGTGTACACTAAAACTGTAGCTGAAAAGTTTGCTTTCGAAAAAAGACTGATTGCAAAAGAGCTTCAGCAGTATGGCATACCTTCTATTCTGACTCCTCCTGAACAATTAACAATCAATACAATTAATAAATATTTAGAGCTAAAGGCAAAGCAGGCTATATAAACACTGACATGCGTTGCCTGCATGGAGAAGCGCGGTTTTTATGTCCCGGAAATGTCCCGGCGGGCAGAACATATTACCCTTAATTTTTTTAATGATTGGGAAAAGTTGGATATTTGTTTGACAGGGACTGCTAACATTATTAAAATTCCCTGCTCCATTTATTTTAGAATTCTGTCAATCCTGAAAAAGTAAGTTTATGAAGTTTTTGAATGTTATTATTAAGTACCGGTTGCTGCTGGGGGCTTTTTTTTTATTACTGGCGATAGTAGTCAATATTGAAGCCAGCTTCTGGCCATCGTTTGTTTTATATTTTGTTGCACTTGTACTGGTAGCAGGTCATTTTCTTTTTGGCCCCATGCGGCTTATACAAGGTCATATGGAAAGCGGCGATATGGAAGGTGCGCAAAAAGTAATTAATTCTATCTGGTTTCCCGGGTTGCTTATCAAGCCCGTTCGTTCTGTATATTTTACATTGAAAGGGAACCTGGCAATGGTAAATCAGGATTATGAAAATGCGGAGAAGCATATGAAAAAAAGCCTTAGCCTGGGTATGCCGATGAAAGAAGCCGAAGGAGCCAACAAACTACAATTAGGAATGCTGGCTATGCAAAAAGGGAATATCCGTGAAGCTGAAAATTATATTCGCCAGGCCATACGCTCCGGCCTTCCTGATAAAGAAAATGAGGCGGCAGCTTACCTGCAGCTTTCTTCTATAATGATCAACAAACGTGAGTTTCGTGCTGCCAAAGAATACTTCAGGAAGGTAAAAGCACTAAAACCCACCACACCTCAAATCGTTGACCAGGTAAAGCAAATGGAAAAATATATTACGAGGATGCCGGGGTAGGTATCAGGTGTCAGGTAAAATTCTTGAGTGTAACTAAGGTTTGAATAAAGAGACTCATTCTACGTGTGATTTTTTCAATAAGTAAATTTTTGATAAACAAATGCTATGGCACTATCATCAATTGACAAAGAGTTGATAAAATATTTTGCTCAGCTTAACGAACCGCAAAAGCAGCCATTGCTGCAAATGATCAAAACTTTTTTGAACCTGGCTCTGAGCGAATGGAGCCGTTACCATGAGCGGTATAACAAAGAATCAGACGAGGCAATGGAACGAATCAGCAAAGGAGAATTTACCACAATGGAAGAATTGGAAAAAGGAATGAATTCGCAGCAAAAGAACTGAAAAATTATATTTAATGAAGAGTTCAAACAAAAATTACAATTGAGTTGAAAATTGATTCTTCGGACACCCTGGAAAACAGGCTTGATTAAATATTTCATTTTATTATTAACAATTATGAGAACCCTGAACGCACGCTTATTAATTTGTATGCTATAGGGAATATGGCAAAGAATTGACTCATGCACTTGAAGTAAAAAGTGCTGTTAAATTAAGGGCAGATGAAATTCAAAAAGTTTTACAGGAAGATGGGCAATTGATCGAATTAAAATTACTAATGGAATATAAAAAAAAACAATTAAGATTTTTAGTCGTGGATGGTATGCACGTTAATATTCTTTCAAATAATTATGAAATTGCTGAAACCAATATAGTTGGCGACTTCGGGTACCTCGCATTAGATTTATTCAATCCCCCAACTCCAACTGCCCTTTTTTAAGTTCAGGCTTTAAGCCGACCAGGTGTCCCTGAACCTTCAACCTTCAACACTTTTCTACTTTTCTCCTTTAAAAAATCCAAGCTCACTCAAAATCCCTTTGGTGATATTCATTCTTACCTGTTGCATATTGATATTTTTATCTGCAGATTTTATCAGAGTTACAAAAAAATAAACATGGCGGTTCTCTTCTATCCAGCCAGTGATCCATCCGACAGAATTATTTTGCTCATCAAATCCCAAACCGGTTTTATAGCTCAATTTATACAACGTATTATTTTCCCGAAGCATTACATCTCGCACAATTTGCTGGGAACGTTTTTCAAACGGAAGCTTATCAAAATATAATTTGTTTACCAGGCC
>JBDTZL010000281.1:0-3026 GCA_040005125.1 Ginsengibacter sp. | reverse complement strand
AATTATATGGGTTTCATTCAAAACGTTAATACAGAAACCAAACTGGTTAGCGCTACTCTTTTGTAATTAAATTACATCATCGGTAAGGTGTACCTTGGTCATTTGCAGGTAGTGATTTTGTAGCTGGTGAACAGAGATGGGATGTAACATGATCCTCTTTTCATCCCGGTACCATATTTCGAAGTTTGAAAAATTGTCCTGTTGGGGAGTCTGGATCCTGAAAGCGCCTTTCATATATTTTACAGAACCATCTTCATGAACCTGTTTTTGAAATTTCAATTTCAATAACTGGTTCTCATCGAGGGGTAACGGAAACAGATCCTCATCTTTAAACCAAAAATCCTGCACGCCGTTATAGACACTAACTTCTTTTTCGTCGTGGTTGAAATCGGTTACTTCACCTGCCCATGCCTGGCCGTCACTTTCTGCAAGTACATAATCGCCTGCTTTTAATTCGTTAAATTTTATCATGTCTGTATTATTTTAATTAAGATATAACAGAGAAATAAAACTAAGAGAAAAAAGAGATAAGACAAAAATCTTTTATACTAACTCATTATTATCTTTTCCTGTTTTATCTTTTTAACGCTTTTTAGGCCGGTTTTTTTATTCAGCCCAGCTCATCACATAATTTTGATCTTCAATTTCAAGCGCCTGCTTCGTAAGCTGCAGCGGATGAAACGTATCCACCATTACGGCCAGTTCCTTTGTTTCCTTCATCCCAATACTTTTATCAACGGCGCCAGGGTGCGGACCGTGCGGAATTCCACCGGGGTGCAATGTGATCATGCCCCTGGTTACATGTTTCCTGCTCATAAAATCCCCATCAACATAATACAACACTTCATCGCTATCGATATTGCTATGGTTATAAGGCGCCGGGATCGACAGGGGATGGTAGTCGTACATCCTTGGAACAAAAGAGCACACAACAAAATTGTGCCCTTCAAACGTTTGATGCACAGGGGGAGGCTGATGTACCCGCCCGGTAATTGGCTCAAAATCATGTATAGAAAATGCAAAAGGATAGCAACATCCATCCCAACCGATCACATCAAAGGGATGATGCAGGTAATGAATTCCATACATCATTCCTTTCTTTTTTGTCATGATCAGAAAATCACCCTTTTCATCGAATGTTTTTAAGTTCTGCGGTTGACGGATATCCCGTTCACAATAAGGTGAATTTTCAAGTAGCTGGCCGTATTTGCTTACATATCTTTTGGGGTAACGGACAGGGCTAAACGATTCTACGATAAAAAGCCGGTTGTCTTCTTTATCAAATTCCACCTGGTAAATAGAACCCCGGGGAATAACCAGGTAATCCCCGTATGCAAAGGCTATTTCACCGTATTGGGTTTTTAATTTTCCAGTACCTTCATGAACAAAAATTATTTCATCGGCATCTGCATTTTTATAGAAATAATTTTCCATACTTTTTTGAGGGGCTGCCAGTGAAATATGACAATCATTATTCACCAATACAGGCTTCCGGCTTATAATATAATCTTTATGCGGCTTAATGTCAAAGCCCTGGAAACTGCGGTGCTGCAGCATTTTTTCTTCCGCTACTTCCGGCATCACGCTGTAGGGCTTATCAGTTTTAATGATTTGGGTAGGTGGATGACTATGATACAATAGTGAAGAATCCGAAGAAAATCCTTCGGTGGAAAATAATTGTTCTGAATATAAAACTCCATCAGGCTTGCGGAATTGGGTATGGCGCTTGTGAGGAACGGAGCCAAGTTTATGATAGTGAGGCATATAAATGTGAAAATTTGAAAATTTGAAAATGAAAGCGCTAAAACCCCGATTTGATAATCCGAAAAATACTTTGAATCGTATTGTAAATTTACAGTAATATTAAAGACTTGACAAGAATCGGCCTCATATCAGACACGCATGATTACCTGGACGAAAACGTTTTTGAACATTTCAAACATTGTGATGAAATATGGCACGCAGGAGATTTTGGTAACATTGAAATAGCTGTCCGGCTATTAAAATTTAAAAAGCCTGAAGACGGCAAGGCACCTTTACTGAGAGGCGTCTATGGAAATATTGATGGCTATGATGTAAGAATGATGTACCCGGAGCAAATTGTATTTATGTGTGAACAGGTTAAAGTTATGATAAGGCACATCGGAGGATATCCTCCACGATACAATCCCGAAACAAAAAAAGAACTTTTATTGCATCAGCCACAGCTTTTCATAAGCGGGCATTCACATATTTTAAAAGTGATGTATGACAATAAATTAAAATGCCTGCACATGAACCCCGGTGCAGCCGGTAAACAGGGATGGCAAAAAGTAAGAACAATTATCCGCTTTGTAATTGACGGCAAAGAAATTAAAGATTGCGAAGTGATAGAGCTTAATTAGCCAATGTGAAAATGTAAAAATGTGAAAAAGGGCGATCTTAATTTGCTAATTTTCAAATTTGCTAATTTGCTAATTACAGCTCCACACTCCCTACTCCACCCAATCTGCGATAAATACATTGGTGTCATGCCCTCCTCCATTATTCCGGTTACTACTGAAAATAATTTTTTTACCATCGGGGCTAAACATTGGAAACGCATCGAAACCTTTGTCCCTGCTTATTTTTTCAAGCCCTTTCCCGTTGATATCCGTTATGTACATATTGAAGGGAAAACCTCTCGCATATTCATGATTGCTGCAGAAAATGATATGCTTCCCATCGGGAGTAAAGTTTGGAGCCCAGTTTGCTTTGTCAAGAAATGTAACCTGGTGTGCATCGCTTCCGTCGGCATTGGCAACATACACCTCCATGGAAGTGGGAGCTACCAATCCCTGTAACAAGAGATTTTTATAATCATCAATTTCTTCTTTTGTTTTGGGCCTGCCGGCACGCCATACAATTTTTTTCCCATCGGGGCTAAACCATGCTCCACCATCATAACCCAGGGTATTTGTAATTTGTTTTACATTTTTACCGCCCATATCCATGGTATACAAATCCAGGTCACCGTTACGGATAGACGTAAATAAAATCTTATCTCC
>JBDTZL010000388.1:0-3029 GCA_040005125.1 Ginsengibacter sp. | reverse complement strand
GAAGGATCTTGTGCGGCAAAGGAGATTCGAACTCCCACACCCTTTCGGGCGCTACCACCTCAAAGTAGTGCGTCTACCAATTTCGCCATCGCCGCATATTTTTGGAACGGCCCAAAATTATTTCCACTGTTTTTTATAAATACTGAAATCACTTAAGGATGCAATTTAATAAAACATCACAATTATCCATTAAGTGTTTAATATAATTATAGTATCAGGTATTCAACACAATCCTGAAAGTTGTTCCCTTACCGGGTTCCGAAGATTTTACATACAATTGTCCCTGGTGATATTTTTCTATTATTCTTTTTGAAAGCGAGAGCCCAAGGCCCCAGCCACGTTTTTTTGTAGTAAAGCCCGGTTTAAAAACCTTTGACATATTCTGTTTGCTGATACCTTTGCCACTATCGGTTACGTCTACAATTACATGGCCGGGCTGCTGCCTGATTTTTATATTGATCAATCCCTTACCTTCCAATGCATCCAATGCATTCTTTAAAAGATTCTCTACCACCCAATCAAATAGTGGCCCGGAAATTTTTATAGGTACAGGTTCATCAGGTGCTTCCACCACAAAATTTACTTTTTCCGAGGCTCTTCTCTTAATGTAGGCAACCATTTTTTCTACCTGTTCACTGATGTTGTATTCTTCCAGTTTGGGAGTGCTGCCTATTTTGCCAAACCGGTCACTTATCAATTTAAGTCGATCCACATCTTTTTCCATTTCTCTCGTAATAGGTGTAAAGCTATCGTGCTCCTTAAGCATTTCCACCCAGCCCTGCAATGATGAAATGGGTGTGCCCAACTGGTGAGCTGTTTCCTTTGCCATGCCCGCCCACACCTGGTTTTGTGTTGACTTATTACGTGTGGAAATGGCAATTAATGTAATGATGATAAACAAGGCAACGATCAGTAGTTGTATAATCGGGTAATAACTTACTTCTTTTAACAGGGCAGAATTCCCGTAATAATATTTGTTGACGATAAGCGGCTCACGGTTTATTTCAACACTTATGGAGTCATGTAAAGATTTAAATTCTTTGATCTTTTTCCTCAAAAAATTGCTGTCTTTTATAATAAGGGTTGAATCGATGTTTAAAAAGTTGCCGCTTGGGTTATCATTTTCATCGGTTTCAATAATTGGTATGGTTATATTTTCCGAGGCGATCTTTGTAGTTAAGTTTAAGGCCGATTGTTCGGCTTCGGTCAATTTAGCCGATTGAATAAGTTTTGCCCTGGTTTTTAATGATTCGGCATATACATTAACCTTGTTCCGTTCGTCTTCTGCAATTTTTTTTGCAAGGTAATTCGAATAGAAAATGGTGCCTGTAACTATGGCAACAGCAACCAGTGCAAGCCATGTTCGAAAATTAAAAAGTTGCCCCAACATTAAAACTGATTATCATCAAATCTAAAAGCTATTTCCGACAATTATCGGAACAGAAAACTAAAATCTTCTATGTTTGTACTAAATCATTAAACCAATACCATTGAATTCTTTGCCATCTGTTGCTGTTGTAATTCTTAACTGGAACGGGAAACACCTGCTCGAAAAGTTCCTTCCTTCGGTACTGGCAACGGAATATGACAACCTCAAAATCGTAATTGCAGACAACGCATCAACAGATGATTCCATTTCTTTTTTGAAAGAGAATTATCCCGGTGTCACCCGGTTACGGAGTGATACCAATGAAGGATTTTCAAAAGGCTATAACACAGCATTGCAGAAGGTTTCGGCAGATTACTACATTTTACTGAACAGTGATGTGGAAGTAAATCCATATTGGATCACCCCTGTTATTTTATTAATGGAATCTGACAAAAAGATTGCAGCCTGCCAGCCAAAGATCTTATCTTTTGAAAACAGGAAATTGTTTGAATATGCGGGTGCCAGTGGCGGATGGATAGATGCCCTTGGATACCCGTTTACACGCGGGCGCATTTTTGACAACTGCGAAACCGATACCGGCCAATATGATACTTCCATACAGATTTTTTGGGCAACCGGTGCAGCTTTGTTTGTAAAATCGCGGGTATTTCATGAAGTGAACGGTTTTGATGAATATTTTTTTGCACACCAGGAAGAAATTGATCTATGCTGGAGAATGCAAAGGGCCGGGTATACTATATATGTGGAGCCGAAATCAAGGGTGTATCATGTGGGAGGCAGCACATTACCTATGGGTGACCGAAGGAAAGTATTTCTCAACTTCAGAAATAACCTGGTGATGATGACAAAAAATCTCCCGTTTTCCGAGACTGCATGGAAAATTCCCGTGAGGATATTTTTAGATGCCATTGCCGCTTTCAGGGCGTTGGTTGATGGGAATTTCAGCACCTACATTTCTATCGCATCGGCACACCTGCATTACGCGGAATGGATTTTTACAGGGAAGAGGGGAATGAAATTGCCAAAAATGCGGATGAAGAATATGTTGCCTGTTTATAAGGGCAGTATTGTATGGCAGTATTTTAAAAAAAAGAAGAAAACATTTTCTGAAATTATTCCCTGTAAAAAATGATTTTTAAATTCAAACGATTATTTTTGTTAAGTAAAATGTAATATATGGAACACCAGGAAGTTATTGACGGTAAGGACCAGGATATAGCGCACAGTTGGGTTTCCTCTTCACGTTTTCTTTTTTATTGCCAGATTGTGATATTCATTGCGCTTGTTTTAGGAGGATGCTATACCATGTATAAGCACAGGTACACGGGCAAGCCGCAGGTTGAAGTTCCCGGCAACACGCTTTACAATCCGCAATACAAATAAATTTTGCTTACAGGCCTGCAATGGTTACTTTTGCAATCCATTTTTTAGTTCTTAACATATGCGGAAGTAGCTCATTTGGTAGAGCACGACCTTGCCAAGGTCGGGGTGGCCGGTTCGAGCCCGGTCTTCCGCTCATAGTGTAAATTTAGAAAGCAGAGTTGACCTGCTTTTTTTATTTATGGGTTGTAGTAAAAGAAAAGAAAAGATGTTTACCCGGGTGGTGGAACTGGTAGACACGCAGGACTTAAAATCCTGT
>JBDTZL010000355.1:0-10198 GCA_040005125.1 Ginsengibacter sp. | reverse complement strand
AATTCATAAAAATTTATGGTACCTTCTGTTGTTTCAGCAGTAAAATCGGGTGCTGTGTCGCCTAATTGTAAACTCATAATTATAAATTTTTAATTTAAAGATTTTGCTAAGATATTAATATCCTACCAAAATGGTAGGGAATTTTTATAAATTTGCAAAATACGGACGTAAAATTCCTGTATTTTATAAAATATTTAATAAAAAATATGCTTTCTAAAAAAACCCGATATGCTTTCAGAGCCCTTACACATCTTGCAGAGAACTATGGCAAAGGGCCAGTATTGATCTGCAATATCTCTGAACAAAAAAATATTCCTTTGAAATTCCTGGAGAATATACTCAATGAATTAAAAAAAGCGGATATGCTTGAGAGTAAAAAAGGGAAAGGCGGAGGCTATTATTTAAAAGTTTCTCCAAAAAAAATCAGCCTTGCCACTGTCATCAGGGTCATCAACGGCCCAATAGCTTTATTACCCTGTGTAAGTTTGAATTTTTATGAAAAATGTGCCGACTGTGATGAAAAACATTGTGGCATGCGTAAGATGATGACCATTGCAAGAGATGCCACTTTAAAAATTTTAGAAAAGAAGACCCTGCAGGATATTCTCGTAGCAGGGACTTAACATTATTTGCCGGCAGCTCTTACAACACTTCCGGCACCGAACCTGTTCTTTACGTTATCAATTGCTTTATACAAAGTATTTTTTCTTTCCATGTTTTGAAAAAGATTCGTTTGCACTGCATCATTGGTGAGGTCACTCAGGCGCACACCGAGTAACCGCACAGGTTGCCCTTTCTTATATAATTTATGAAAGAGGCTTTTAGCCACCGGGATTATTTCATCGTCGGCACAGGTGTAGGGAATGCCTGTTTGACGGGATGTTGTTTCAAAATCCGGGTAACGAATTTTAACGGTAACACAACCGGAAACTTTTTCTTCTTTTCTCAACTCAAATGCAATCTTTTCAGTCATTCGAACGATTTCGCTCATAAGCCTGTTGACATCGGTTACATTTTCCTCGAAAGTATTTTCCGTTGAAATTGATTTTGATTCGTGGTAAGGTGTAATTGCCGAATGGTGAGTGCCCTGGGCCCGCGTCCAGAGATCAAAACCCCATTTGCCCAAAATTTTCTCCATTTTTTCGGGTGTGGTATTATGAACATCCCTGATAAATTTAAACCCGTGATATTGCAAAACCTGGTTGGTTTGTTCACCTATGCCTGGAATTTTATTGAGTTCCAGGGCAGAGAGAAATTCCTTTTCTTTCCCGTCGGGTACCTGGAGAAATCCATTTGGTTTTGCTTCATTGGTTGCCATTTTTGCCACCATTTTATTCCTGGCAATTCCAAACGAAATGGGAAGGCCCGTTTCACCGGTGATAAGATCCCGAAGATCGATTGTCCATTGCAAAGGATTAAAAAATTTGTCCATGCCACTGAGATCAATGTAAAATTCATCAATAGACGCTTTCTCAAAAAGCGGGGCCTTTGATGAAATAATTTGTGTTACCCATTTTGAATATTTACTGTATTCCCCATAAGTTCCTTTTACAACAATTGCATGCGGGCACAGCCGCATTGCAGTCTTCATGGGCATTGCCGAATGTACGCCGAACTTTCTTGCCTCATAGCTACATGTGGTAACGATGCCCCTTTCCCTGCTTCCCCCAACAATCACCGCCTTCCCTTTTAACGAGGGGTCTCTTACGTATTCCACCGAAACAAAAAAGGAGTCCAGGTCGAAATGCGCAATAATATTTGAAGATGATGATTCCATATGTTCCCTGCAAATTTACACTTTCAAAATATCAGGCGTCCCTGTAAATATCCAGAAGGCCTTCCGGCAAATTCACAAATAATTTCCTGTTTTTTTTATCTATTTTTTCCAAAGAGTCTTCATGAACCGGAATGAGTGCCTCTTTGCCATTCAGGATAATTTTACACAAAACCTGGTGAGGCTGTTCAATCACTTCACACACTTCTCCCAATTCTTCATCTTCATGGATAACCATAAATCCAAGCAATGATATTGGCGCAGCATTGGCCGCGAATTTTTTAAAATCGTTTTCAGCCAGCCATACTTCTTTTTTAACAAGAGGCTTAGCTGTTTCTTTTGCTGATATTCCTTCGAGCTTAAGGTATACTTCCTTATTATTTTTTATTTTTGACGATTCAATAAAATATGGAAGAAAGGAGTCTTTTTTTTCTTCAATAAAAATGTTTTCCAAACCTTTTAACGAAGTTTTTTTCCCCAGGCTATGCTCAAGAACCAATTGGCCTTCGAGGCCAAAAGTGGCTGCCAGCTTGCCGATTTTATAATAACTATCCATACATATAAGTAGGGGCAAAGGTATTTGAGAAAAAATAATATTGTTAAAATTCCATAGTGGGGCTAATTTGAACAACATAGAAACAGATACACATAGGAATACACATAGATAAAATTTAGTGGCGTGCATTTCCTATGTGAATCTATGATCATACTGTGACTTTGTGGTAAAAAATTCAGGATTTTGCTTAGGCAAATCGTAAGTAACTTAGCAGGCTCAGTTAAATATTTATTGTAAAAAAGCAAAAAAAACGAACACCTTTCAAAAGGTCCGCTTTAAAAAATTCTTTATGAAATCTACACGCCCATATATTCCCGTAAAAGGTTGCTTTTTGAAGTAGTGCGTAGTTTGGTAATGGCTTTATCTTTTATTTGCCTCACCCTTTCGCGCGTGAGTGAAAATTTCATACCGATATCTTCAAGGCTAAGAGGCTGTTCTACCCCAATCCCATAAAAAAAACAGATTACTTCTTTTTGCCTTTCGGTAAGTATACTTAACGAACGTGCTATTTCTTTTTTTAGTGAATCATTAAACATAATTTGTTTATCGGCACTATCGGCATTATTATTTATCAATACATCAATGAGTGTGCTTTCTTCGCCATCGCTTAATGGTGAATCCATACTTACATGTCTTGCGGCAACATTCATGGTTGCGGAAACTTCTTCCGTATCTATATCAAGGAAAAAGGCGAGTTCTTCTGCTGTCGGTGTTCTTTCAAATTCCTGCTCAAGATGTGAATAGGCCCTGCTTATGCGATTGGTTAACCCAACTTTATTTAACGGAAGCCTTACTATCCTGGATTGTTCAGCAAGCGCCTGCATGATACTTTGGCGTATCCACCACACACCATATGATATAAATTTAAAGCCCCTCGTTTCATCAAAACGCTGCGCAGCTTTTATCAGCCCGAGATTTCCCTCATTGATCAAATCGGGCAACGTAAGCCCCTGGTTCTGGTATTGTTTTGCCACCGACACTACAAACCTGAGATTTGCTTTAGTAAGCTTATCCAGGGCTGCCTGGTCACCTTGTTTTATCCTAAGTGCGAGTTTTACCTCTTCCTCTGGTGTAATAAGATCGACCTTCCCGATTTCCTGTAAGTATTTCTCCAGGCTTTCGCTTTCGCGGTTGGTTATCGATTTGGAAATTTTGAGTTGACGCATGCTCATAAGCCATATTTTAGGGGGTAAAATACACTAGTTTGGTAATTGTAATAGGAAATCTGAAGTATAACGTAATATAGATAGTTTTAAGTATGTAACCAAAAAAATGTTAAATTTTAAGATTGCGTAATATCAATCAGAACAGGTAGAAAACATTTTCTTAAAAATAATTATCAAAAAAAAGTATAAATTAGGTTGGTTAGTAAATTTATTTTATATTATTGCACATATACCGAACAGATTTAATTTAAAAGATGAGTAAGAAAGTAAAATATACATTGGAGTACCCGGTAAGATGTTCGCCGGGTATTTTATACGAGTTTCTATCGACCTCCACAGGTTTGCAGGAATGGTTTGCAGAAAAAGTTGAAGATAAAGATGGTTTATTCAGTTTTGCATGGAATGGTTCTTCAGAAGAAGCAGAAGTAATGGAAAGTGAAGAAAACAAATCGATTCGATTTCATTGGGTTAATTCCCCGAAGGATGAATATTTCGAATTCAGCATCGAAAAATCGGAGGTAACAAACCTTACCATTTTAATCATAAATGATTTCGCAGAAAAAAAAGAAATTAAAGACCAGAGCCAGCTTTGGGAAACACAGGTGAAAGAGCTTTTTCACCGGCTGGGAAACTGATTTTTATAAAGTCAACTATTTGCGTGAAGGCTTTTTCCAGGAACTCCGGCGCCTCATTCCATTTATCCAATTCAAGATTTTTAGAAATTTTAAAGAATTTTTTATCAGAAATCTGTTCCGGCTTTTGTTGATCCAGTTCTTTAGCCGGGATGTAGTTGGAAAGCTCAAAGTCATGTTGCCACTCATTTTCATTTATACAAACAAAAAAGTCATTCTCCACCAGGTAGGCGAGAAGTTTTAAAAAATCCCCTTTTAATTTATATTTTTCACCGGATAGATGAAGTGTAATGCTAAAGAAATTACCCCACCAAAACATGGTTCTTATTGCAAATATATTTTCTCTTGAAAACAATGCCGGATAATCCAGCATAACGTAAGGAAGCCCCTCATAATTTTCTCCTTTTGAAATCTTGCCGCCTGTATTTGTATAAAATTCAGGGAGAAAAACTTTTTCCTGCTCCGATATTTGCTTATAAATTTCATTCATCTCTCCAAAAAGTTTATACACTTTACTTATAATAGAGTGTTTCGTTAAAATCCACTCTTTGTTTTTTATGAGTTCTGTTTCAAGTTTTGAAAGATGTAATTTTGCTTCTACGCTCATACATGAAATTTACAACAAAAGTTATTAAAACATCACCCTGCTGCGCGTTATCTGAATGTTTAAAAAACTTGACAAATTAATTCTTAAAGCTTTTTTGTGGCCCTTTATCGCCACATTCTTCATAACACTATTTGTATTTATGATGCAGATATTGTGGAAATATATTGACGATCTCGTAGGTAAAGGGCTTGATTTCATTACACTTACCCAATTTCTTATTTACGCAAGCGCTACATTGGTGACCCTCGCTTTGCCTATTGCCATTTTACTTTCATCCATAATGACATTTGGAAAACTTGGTGAAAATTTTGAGCTGGTCGCAATAAAATCCTCGGGCATCTCACTGTTACGTTTTATGCAGCCTTTATTTTTTGTATCACTGCTTCTCACAGGGGTAGCCTTTTTATTTGCGAATTACATTGCACCGGTTGCTAATTTAAAATTTGCGGTTATTTATAATGACATCTATCGGAAAAGTCCGGCCTTTGATTTAAAAGATGGCGTTTTTTATAATGGCTTTCGCGGGTTTTCTATAAAAGTCGGGAAAAAAGAAAAAGACAAGAGCACGCTGCATAATGTATTGATTTATGAACAATCCAACGGTATACAGGATAATACGATCATTTCTGAAAGTGGGAAAATGAATGTGAGCTCTGATAAAAAGTTTTTAGAGTTCAGGCTACAAAACGGCCACAGGTATGAAGAAAAAGGTACCTATAATTCACCAAAAAACGAATATGTACAACTGGGATTTAAAGAATATAATAAGCTCTTTGATCTTACGCAGCTTAATATTCAAAAAACGTCTGACAGCCTTTTTATGAATAACATGCGAATGAAAACGTTGCGGCAGCTTGATAAAGATATTGATTCAATAAAAAAAACGCCTGATTCTTTGATTAAAAGAACAAGGATAGATCTGAAAAGCTATTTAAAGTATACAAAGTATAAAGACACAGTTACTACAAAAAAACAAGTGGGAATTGCGGGTAAAAAAATTGAAACCAAAAGAGTAAAATCTTTTACCGAACTTATACCCGACAGCATAAGAACTACTATTCATGACCAGGCAGCGTCTACTGTTGCGAGTGTAAGAAGCCTTATGGAAATTACCAGTAGTGAGTATACTAATAGTGTCCAGGATATAACTCTTCACAAAGTAGAATGGCATAAAAAATTATCACTTTCTGTTGCCTGTATCGTGCTTTTTTTTATCGGGGCTCCTCTCGGATCTATTATTCGAAAAGGTGGCCTGGGCCTGCCTTTGGTAGTTGCCCTGATATTTTTTTTAATTTTTTATCTGCTCAATATTTTTGGTGAAAAATTTACCAAAGACAATGTTCTCGATCCGATTACGGGCATGTGGCTTCCAATAATTGTGCTTTCCCCTGTAGGCTTTTTCCTGACTTATAAAGCCATGCATGACTCACAGTTATTCAACAAAGAATATTATTACAGGGCCATTAAAAAGATAGGATCAGGTGTTCGTAAATTTTTTACTGCTTTGAAAAAAAATGATGTATAAATAAACTTTCTGCGGGATATGCAGTAACAAAATATATCGAAGGATGTATTTTTCAATTAATAAGTCTTATGCTATCGTGAATCTTCGGGCTTGCACATAGTCCACAAACATAAAAATCACAAAATATTCTTTTTAATAAACCCTGGCAGAAAGACCGGGCAGGGCCGGAATTGACTCAGCCTTTGTTTAGAAGGCATCGGGAGATGATGTAACTGATGCAAACTAAACAAAGGCTGATGAATTGAAAAGCAATCTGGTGCAAATGTATAAATTATGCACTATGTTTTCCAAATTATTGCTTGTTTTTTTTGAATCTGCCCTGTTAATTTTTTATAAAGTAATTATTCAATTCAAAAGACTATATTGATGATCCTTTTAAAAACTTACGTATTTTATATAATCGTTCAATCCTTCAATAAAAAATCAATTCGCCTTTATGGAAACATGGAAAGAATATCAGCAAAAAAATAAAGAACGATTTTTAAATGAAATGATGGAGCTATTGCGCATACCTTCTGTAAGCGCAAAAAGTGAGCATAAAAAAGATATGCTTCTCTGTGCAGAAAAAGTTAGGGACAGCCTGATTGCATCAGGTGCCGACAAGGCTGAAATAATGTCAACGGATGGCCATCCTGTTGTGTATGGCGAAAAAATAATTGACAAAAATAAACCTACGGTGCTTGTATACGGGCATTACGACGTACAACCCGTAGAGCCTTTGGAACTCTGGCACAGCGGGCCATTTGAACCGGTTATAAAAGACGGGAAAGTTTATGCCCGGGGATCCGCGGATGACAAGGGGCAATTTTATATGCATGTAAAAGCATTGGAAACTCTTGTGAAGACCAATACCATGAGCACCAATATAAAATTCCTGTTAGAAGGTGAAGAAGAAGTAGGCTCACCCAACCTGGGCAAATTTGTTGCCGAAAATAAAGAGCTTTTAAAAGCTGACGTTATATTAATCAGTGACAGCTCTATGTTGAGTATGGAAAACCCATCACTGGATATTGGTGTACGTGGCCTATCGTATATAGAAGTTGAAATAACCGGCGCCGACAGGGATTTGCATAGTGGTACATACGGAGGTGCTGTTGCAAACCCCATTACCATACTTGCTAAAATGATCGCTTCCTGCCACGATGATAATAACCATATAACCATCCCGGGGTTTTATGATGGCGTATTGGAAGCGTCTTCAGAAGAAAGAGCATTAATGAACAAAGCTCCCTATGATGAAAATGAATATAAAAAAGAACTTGGCGTAAATGAATTGTGGGGCGAAAAAGGATACACGACCCATGAACGTACAGGCATTCGCCCTACACTTGAAATAAATGGGATCTGGGGAGGTTACATGGGCGAAGGCGCCAAAACAGTCTTACCTTCAAAAGCGACAGCAAAAATTTCTGCGCGGCTTGTACCTGATCAGTCATCGGTGAAAATGACGCAATTATTATTGGATCATTTCAAAAGCATAGCTCCCCCATCGGTCAAGGTGAGAGCCTTTGAACATCACGGAGGTGAACCTTATATGACCCCGATTGACAGTAAAGGTTATAAAGCCGCAGCGAAAGCCGTGGAGAAAACATTTGGCAAAATACCCATTCCGGTTCGTGGTGGTGGCAGCATCCCGATTTGTTCATTACTTGAAAAAGAACTTGGCATAAAAATAATTTTTATGGGTTTTGGGCTTGACAGCGATAATCTTCATTCCCCGAACGAAAAATATGGGATAGAAAATTTTTACAAAGGCATAGAAACCATACCTTATTTTCATAAATACTTTGCCGAAAACTCTGATTGAAATAACAACCGGGCGACGAAGGTTTTGGCTTAAGAGCATTTGAGATTACTTTCCCGGATTTATAAGTTGATTTCTAACATCCTAAGCTCATAATTCCAATGTTGCCTGCGGCAATATCAATTACATACATCCTGGTTTATTTCTCTTTTTACCCGGAAGCCAGACTCAATAAAAAATGTCCGTATCATAAATTTCCACCTGTCACGTGATGTTCTGCTTTGTAAACATCCTAAATCAAATGCCGCAAAATAAAATCTTTTTGCAAACATTCTATATAACAAAATGCGGGGCAAATATTTTATTATAACCTGAGAGACAGTGATAAACTTTCTAATTGCTAATCCCTTATTTTTGCCACATCATAACGAAAAAATACTATTTACATGGCAGATGTTTTTGAAAAACTGATAAAGGATGGGGGCCCGATCGGCCAGCATGGCGACAGGATTCACGGATATTTTGCTTTCCCAAAACTTGAGGGTGAATTGGGAAGCCGGATGTTCTTCAGGGGCAAAGAAAAAATAGTGTGGAGCCTGAATAATTACCTTGGATTAGTTAACCATCCTGAAGCCAGGAAAGTTGATGCAGAAGCCGCGGTAAAATGGGGCATGGGTTACCCGATGGGCGCAAGAATGATGAGTGGCAACAGCACACCACATGAGGAACTGGAAAAAGTGATAGCAGAATTTGTGAGCCGTGAAGATGCGATGCTGCTGAACTTCGGTTACCAGGGAATCATGAGTTGTATTGACGCTTTAGTGAACCGCCGTGATGTAATTGTTTATGATGCAGAAAGCCATGCCAGTATCATAGATGGCATTCGGCTTCACATGGGTTACAGCTATGCATACAAACATAATAATATTGAAGATTGCGAAAAGCAATTGCAGCGTGCAGAGAAAATGGCTAAAAAAAATGGCGGAGGTATTTTGGTAATTACTGAAGGTGTGTTTGGCATGAGCGGTAACCAGGGAAATTTAAAAGAACTTGTGGGCTTAAAAGAAAAATATGAGTTTAGATTACTGATTGACGATGCGCATGGATTTGGTTCCATGGGGCCAACCGGTGCAGGTGCAGATGAAGAACAGGGTTGCCAGCAGGGAGTTGATCTTTACTTCAGCACTTTTGTAAAAAGTATGGGAAGCATAGGCGCATTTATTGCAGGCCCAAAAAAAGTAATGACCTATTTGCGATACAATGTGCGTTCACAAATTTTTGCAAAGAGCCTCCCAATGATAATTGTTGAAGGAATGATGAAGAGAATGGACATGTTGAAAACCATGCCTGAGCTTCGGGAAAATTTATGGCACAATGTAAACAGGTTGCAAAATGGCTTGCGTGAAAAGGGATTTGACATTGGCACTACCAATAGCCCTGTGACACCTGTTTATATGAAAGGTGATGTTCCGGAAGCGTCAGCGATGGTGATGGACCTGAGAGAAAATTACAATATTTTTTGTTCGATTGTAGTGTACCCCGTTATCCCTAAGGGCCAGATAATATTCAGGTTGATACCAACCGCTGCCCATACAGATGAGGACACAGACCTTACGCTGAAGGCATTTGATGAAACAAAAAAGAAATTAGATGCCGGCGCGTATCATTCAGAAGATATTCCCGACATGGCAGATACCGGCCAGGGACAGAAAGGTGATATGTAATAAAAAACCGGGCAACTGGAAAGAAGCCCGGGATAATCAAAAAATCTTAACCATTAAATCTTAACTCTAAGATTTACTAATAATAATAGTCGGTGTATTTTCTATGACAGTTGCCTGCAAAAATTTCATTGAGAATTAATTAACAAAGTTAGCTTTAGCCACGAATTAACTAATTTCCACGAATTCAAATGGCTAAACACTTCACAGTTAGTAATTTGCAGCTCCAAAATATGATTTTCTGCATAAAAGGCCATTCTTCATAATGAAATAAAGCAGATACAATTAGTGAAAATTCGTGTAATTCGTGGCTATGTCTCTTGTTATTTAATCGGTGGAAATTCGTGTAATTCGTGGTTATTTTTTCCCTTACCTTTTTCGTGGTAATTCGTGTAATTCGAGGCTAAGCATTCGTGGCTTAAACAAAAAAAGGGGCCGGATAAAAATCCACCCCTGTTATAATCCAATATCCT
>JBDTZL010000039.1:0-10224 GCA_040005125.1 Ginsengibacter sp. | reverse complement strand
GATTCAAGACTCAATGCATTCATAGCCCGTATGCCCGCGTTGTCAAATGTTACCTCCATTTCCTTATTGGATGGCGGACTTACCAATAAAAATTACCGCATTGATACGGAAACCGGAAGCTTTGTAATGCGGGTGAGCGATGGCAAGCCCAATATGCTGGGCATTAACCGGGAGAACGAAAAAATAAATACACATCGTGCATATGTAGCAGGGGTGGGACCTGCAGTTATTGATTCATTTGCAAAGGAGGGCGTATTGCTCATTAACTGGATTAATGCCAAAACTTTGGATGCAGCGGATATGCATAATAACCCCGGGTTATTAAAGAGAATGTCGGCATCATTACAACTGCTCCATGCAGGCCCGGCCTTCCAGGGAAATTTTCATTTTCCTTCTATGCGTAAAAATTATTTAAATACTGTTTTGGAAAACAACTTTTTTATGCCTGAACAATATATGGATACCGCGCCGCTGGTTGAAGCACTTGAAGATGCTGTTGCCATCAATCCCGAGCCATTGGTTCCCTGCAATAATGATTTGCTTGCAGAAAATTTTTTGGATGACGGCAATAAAATCTGGATCATTGATTATGAATATTCAGGCCAGAATGAAGCGTCTTTTGAAATTGGTAACCTGGCAAGTGAAAGCGGGTTATCAGCAAAAGATGTAACTGCACTATGTAATTCTTACTGGCAGGCAGATCTGCCAGCTAAAGTTGCAAGGGCACTGGCATGGTCTATGATTGCAAGGTTTGGCTGGGTACTCTGGGCTTCCATACAGGAAGCTGTTTCAAAAATAGATTTTGATTTCAGAACATGGGGTATGAAAAAATGGAACTCCTTGTTACCCGAACTAAAGAGCGATAATTACCATACGATTTTAAAAACTATAAAGCAGGAACATTTATGAACAACCTACCCTCTCAGGCAAGGATCGTAATAATTGGCGGCGGTGTGGCTGGTACATCAATCGCATATCATTTGGCATTAAAAGGAGAAACAGATGTGGTGATCATTGAACGCGCGGAACTGACCAGCGGTTCCACTTTCCATTCGGCGGGCCTGGTAGGGCAGTTAAGAGGTTCCGTAACCCTTACTTCTATGATGATGTATAGCACGCAACTGTATAGACAACTGGCGCAAGACCCCGAAACAGATCCGGGTTGGGTAGAGTGTGGCGGCATCAGGTTGGCATGTACACCCGAAAGGGAACAGGAATTAAAAAGACAGGTGGCATGGGCGACTACTTTCGGTTTACCATTGGAAGAAATTTCTCCTGAGCGGGCAAAAGAACTTTTTCCTCTGATGTCCACAGAAAAGGTTTTGGCAGCAACCTACTTACCAACAGATGGCTATCTTGACCCAAGCCTGCTTTGCAATTCATTTGCACGCGAAGCCAGGCGCATGGGTGTAAAAATATTTCAGCAAACCCGTATAACGGCTATCAACAAACAAGGTCACCAGGTTGTTTCTGTTACTACCGATAAAGGAATAATTCAAACAGAAAAAGTGGTAGCTGCCTGTGGGTTGTATACTCCCGAAATTGCCCGTATGTTAGATGTAAGAGTTCCTATCGTGCCTATGAGCCATCAGTATTTAGTTACGGGCGCTTTCATAAAGATAGATAAAAATATCCCGCGATTACCCACGCTTCGTGATCCCGATCATTTGGTTTATTTCAGGGAGGACGGGCCGGGCCTGGTAATGGGCGGCTATGAAAGAAATTCGGCACCGGCTTTTTTAAATAGTGAGCTTGTTGATGAAGTGCCTACCGACTTCAACGGGAAACTATTACTGGAAGACTGGGAGCGCATGGAAGAAATAATGATCAACTCATCGCTGCGCGTGCCCGCGATGGCTACGGCACCAATTCGTAAAATGATCAATGGGCCTGAAGCATTTACTCCCGATAATGAATTTTGCCTTGGGCCCACATCGGTAAAGGGGTTTTTTATCGCTGCCGGTTTTTGTGCGCATGGTATCGCAGGTGCCGGTGGCATTGGAAGGGAAATGGCTGCATGGATTATTGATGGCCATCCAACATTAGATCTATGGGAGATGGATGTACGGAGGTTTGGCGCTCAATACAAATCTTATTCCTATACATTAGCGAGAGTAGTTGAAAATTATGAGATGTATTATGATATCCGCTACCCCGGTGATGACCGGAAAGCAGGAAGGCCATTGAAAATGAGTTCAGCCTATGAATGGCACAAAAATAACGGGGCGGTGTTTGGTGAAAAATCAGGATGGGAACGGGTGAATTTTTATGAATCGAATGAAAACCCCGCGTATGAATCATTGAGGCCTGCGGGCTGGGCCGGAAAAAACTGGAGCACAGCCATCGTAACCGAATCGCTGGCTACAAGAGAAAAGATCGGCCTTTTTGATGAATCTTCTTTTTCTAAAATAGAAATTTCCGGGCCAGGTGCGGTAGCATTTTTAGAAAATTTATGTTCTAATAATGTAAACAAAGGAGCGGGGTTTGTAACCTATACACAGATGCTGAACAATCGTGGTGGTATTGAAAGTGATGTAACCATTACGCAAACAGGTGAAAATAATTTTCGGATGATTTCCGGAACGGCGCTGCATACGCATGATTGGGCGTGGCTCTCCGATCATATGCCTGATGATGGTTCAGTTGTTATAAAAAATGTGACGGCTTCTTTAACCTGCTTTGGCATATGGGGGCCAATGACAAGAGAGATGATGTTGCAACTTACAGATATTGATTTGTCAACATCAGCGATGCCTTTTTTGAGTATGCGGGAAACAAGTATTAAGGGCATATCCGTGCAATTGGTAAGAGTTACTTTCGTTGGGGAATTAGGTTATGAAATTTATGCTGATACAGACAAAGGTTTGGAGTTATGGGAATTGCTCTGGCAAACGGGACAACCGTTTGGTATGGTATCCTGCGGGTATAAAGCCATTGATGCCTTAAGAACAGAAAAAGGTTATTTATATTGGGGATCAGATATCACACCGGAAGAAACACCTTTCGAATCGGGCCTGAATTTCGCTGTGGCAAAACATAAAGAATTCAAGGGTAAAAGAGCTTTGCTGGAAAAGCCACTGATAAAAAAGCTTGTAACTATTTTATTGGATGACCCCCGTGCAGTGGTATTAGGCAATGAGCCGGTGATGGTTGATGGCAAAGTAGCCGGTCGTGTTACCTCCGGCGCTTATGGGCCTTACATTGGTTCGTCAGTCGCCTTTGCTTACCTGCCGATAGAATTATCAGCGGTTGAAACAGAGATAGAAATATTAGTTTTTGGAAACTGGATCAAAGGAAAAATTGCAAAAGGGCCGTTGTATGATCCAAAGGGATTGAGGGTAAGGACATGATTTTATAAACAACCAATTCATAACATTTAAGTAATTCTTTTTTTAGATGTTTGTAAAACAATTAAAAAATAAAAATGAGTGAAATTTCAACACAGGCATTTTCAGCGAATGGTAAGATCTATCAGCCGGCAGCTAAACCAATTGTGGTTATTTGTATCGATGGCTCTGCCGATGAATATCTTGATACAACAATGGCATTTGACCGAATGCCAAACCTGAAGAATATGGCTGTAAAAGGGTATCGCGGGATGGTTCGGGGTGCGCTGCCTTCTTTTACCAACGTAAATAATTCTTCCATCATTACGGGTGTCTCCCCGGCGATACATGGCATCAATGGAAACTTTTTTTATGATGTTGCAAAGGATCAGGAAGTGATGATGAACTCTGCTGAATACCTGCGTGCAGAAACGTTGCTGGCTGCGGCTGCCAATGCCGGAAGAAAGCTGGGCGTGGTTACAGCAAAAGAAAAATTAAGGGATATTCTTTCATATAAAATGAAGGGCATTGCAATTTCTGCTGAAAAGGCAAACCAGGCAAAAAATGAAACACATGGCATAGACCACGTTGAAGAAATTGTAGGCCATCCTACACCCGTTATTTATAGTGCCGATGCCAGTTTATTTGTATTGCGTGCAGGCGTTGCGTTCATTGAAAAAGGGCTGGCCGATTTTCTCTATCTTTCTCTTACTGATTACATGCAGCATACTTTTGCGCCCGACGCCGAAGAGTCTTTAGCTTTTTATGAAGCGATGGATACAGAGATCGGGAAACTAATTGCATTGGGGGCGGTGGTTGGCGCTACTGCTGATCATGGCATGAATGCAAAAGTAAAAGCCGATGGCTCACCCAATGTATTGTTCCTGGAAGATATGCTGGAAGAAAAATTTGGAGACAATAGTTTCAGGGTGATCTGTCCCATCACTGATCCGTATGTAAAACATCATGGCGCATTGGGTTCTTATGTAGTAGTATATGTAAATGATAAAACAAAAATCAGCGAAATAAAAAACTGGTTAGCTATACAACAAGGCATTACAGAAGTATATGATAAAGCAACAGCAGTGCGGGTATTGGAACAACCCGAAGATCGGCTTGGTGATTTGGTAGTTTTATCCGGAAGGGATGTTGTATTAGGCCGTCGCCCACAATATCATGACCTGTCTGCATTGGACGGAACGCTTCGTTCACATGGAGGAAGGTATGAAGAGATGGTACCAATGGTGATCTCTCATCCGTTGAATGCTGCATATAAAATGAAAGCAGCAGCCGACCCCAGGAATTTTGACATTTTTGATTTTACTATAAATGGAACTAATTAAATCAGAGCACATGAGTGATACTATAATTTCAGCGGCCGGAGAAACAAAAACAGGAGCAACAAAAAAAACTGATGTTATGAACCTTTCCTGTTACGTCGCAGGCAAACCAATAGAATCGGATAAGTCACTTGAAATACACAGTCCGTACGACAATCGCCTGGTGGGCAGGGTGAAGCTGGCAAACGCTTCACATGTACAGAGTGCAGTTGAAGCTGCATTAAAAGGCGGTCAAAAATTAACGAGATATGATCGCTATAGTATATTAGAAAAAGCAAGACAATTGCTGGCAGACAGAAAGGAAGAATTTGCGCAGCTCATTAGTGCTGAATCAGGATTGGCAATAAGAGAAGCCAGGTATGAAACTGGTCGTGCCAATGATGTACTAATGTTCGCGGCTATTGAAAGCTTAAAAGACGATGGACAGATTTATTCATGTGATATTTCACCATCGGGTAAAGCAAGAAAAATTTTCTCAGTTCGTGAACCATTATCGCTTGGTGTTTGCATTACGCCTTTCAATCATCCGCTTAACCAGGTAGCACATAAAATAGCGCCGGCAATAGCCGTAGGTACTCCGGTAATCTTAAAGCCTTCTGAGAAAACGCCGCTTACTGCTATCAGGTTCACAGAGTTGTTGTACGAAGCAGGATTGCCGCCTTACATGCTCAGTGTATTACTAGGGCCTACCAATGAAATTGCAGAGCCATTAGTTAAAGATCCACGTGTGGAAATCGTATCGTTTACGGGTAGTGTTGCGGTAGGGAAACATATCGCGTCTGTAGCCGGGTATAAAAAAGTTATCCTTGAACTAGGAGGCAATGACCCCCTCATTATAATGGAAGATGCTGATTTGGAAACTGCTGTATTTCTTGCCGCTGAAGGATCGTTTCGAAATAGTGGGCAACGCTGTACCGCAGTAAAAAGGATCCTCGTACATGAAAGACTACAGGAGACTTTCATTGAACGCTTCGTAGCCAGAGCAAAAGAATATACTTGCGGTGATCCTGCAGACCCGGAAACAAGAGTAGGTACTGTAATTGATGAAGCTTCTGCGATCTACCTGGAAAGTGTAATAAAAAAAGGAATAGAGCAGGGGGCAAAAGTTATTTTAGGCGGTAAACGAAAAGGCGCATTACTTGAGCCAACGGTTATTGTTGATGTTCCCCGCGATGCAGATATGGTTGTGCATGAATCATTCGGCCCGTTAGCACCAATTATGATCTTTAAAGATATTGATGATGCTATCGCATTGAGTAATTCTACTGCTTACGGGCTATCAAGCGGAATCGTTACCAATAATATGGAATATGCGTTCCGGTTTATAAAAGAATTAAAAGTAGGAACCGTAAATATCAATGAAGTGCCGGGCTACCGTATTGAAAGCTCACCATTTGGTGGCATTAAAGACTCCGGGCTGGGAGTAAAGGAAGGAGTAATTGAGTCGATGAAGTGCTTCACTTTTGTGAAGACTTTTTCGATACCCTGGTAATGGAACCAAAGAAAATGGTCAATAGTCAACAGTCAATGAAAAGTTGTTAATGACAATGACACAATGACAAATGACCCAATGACCAATGACTATTGGCTCAATGACAAATGACTATTGACCCAATTCCATAGTTCACATCTCATTCAAATATTTACGGACGAACCTTATTGCCATTGCGCCTTCTCCCACCGCTGAAGAAATTCCTGTTTGGGCACTAAACCTTACATCGCCGGAAGCGAAAATTCCCGGTACACTTGTTTCGGGCAATAAAGGTTCTCTTTCCAGTTTCCAAAAAGTATGAAACGATTTATCTTTCATGAGCTCACTACCTGTTATAATAAATCCTTTTTCATCTTTCAGAACAATATCGTTCAGCCAGGCCGTACCCGGTCTCGTTCCAATATAAATAAACATTGCTTTTGCCGGCATCGTATTTTCTTCACCAGTCCTGGAATTTTTCAATGTAATTTGTTGTAAGACTTTTTCGCCCGTTACACTAACGACTTCGGTATTGGGAAGGACTTTTATGTTGGGAGTCTTTCTGATGTTTTCTGCAAGGTAATTTGCGGCTGTTTTTTTTATCCCATCCTGCCTGATGAGGATATTAACTTCCCTGGCGAATTTACTTACATGTAACGCAGCCTGGCATGCCGAATTCCCTCCACCTACGATGTAAACGGTCTCCTCCCTGCATGCACGTGCTTCCAGGGATGCGGAACCATAATAAACTCCGGCTCCGGTAAAATTATCAATATCGGGTACTTCAAGCTTGGCATATTCCACCCCGGTTGCAATAACAATAGATTTACTGTGCACTTCTGAGCCGTCGGTCATTTCTATAATCTTATATCCATCCTGCAGGCGAATGGTTCTTACTTCCTTGGGAGTAAGAACTTCCGTTCCAAAACGAAGCGTTTGTGCAATCGCGCGTTGTGTAAGCTCAGTGCCCGAAAGGCCGGTGGGAAAGCCAAGATAATTTTCAATCCTTGCGCTGTTACCGGCCTGTCCTCCCGGGTTTTTCTTTTCAATCAATATCGTTTTAAGGCCTTCGCAGGAACCATATACCGAAGCTGCTAAACCGGCCGGGCCTCCGCCAATAATCAGCACATCATACATTTCTTCAGATGCAGTTTGCTGAAGGCCTATGCTGGCGGCAAGGTCGGCCAATGAAGGGTCTGTGATAAATGAACCATCTTTCAACACGATCAACGGCAGATCTGAATGGAGTACGTTAGCGCTCACCAGGTATTTTTCTGCATCCGGGTTGCTTTCAAAATCCATCCATATATATGGAATTAAGTTGCCTGAAAGAAATTCTTTGAGGCGATGAGATTTTGGCGACCATTGAAAACCGATGATACGGATACCTTCAATAATGGGTTTGTAAAGAGCCTGCCATTCATCTAACAAATCATTGACAACAGGATACAGTTTTTCCTCCGGGGGACTCCATGGTTTAAGCAGGTAATAATCGAGTTTGACGTTATTGATGGCTCTTATCGCAGCTTCAATATCAGAGTATGCAGTGAGCAAAATTAATTTTGCATCCGGGTATATCTCTTTTGCTTTTTCCAAAAAATCCACTCCTTCCATTTCAGGCATACGCTGGTCGGAAATAATTAACGCGATCGTTTCATTCTTAAGCTTCAGCTCTTTAATCAGTTCAAGCGCTTCGGTTGCTGACTCAACCGCACTAACCCGGTATTCATCGCGGTACTCATTGCGAATGTCACGCTGCATAGACCGGAGAACATGCACATCGTCATCTACTATTATTATTAAGGGAAGTTTCATTATTTGATTTGCAGTTTTTAATTAATATCCTGGTAAATTTAATTGAACAATTTTTAAAACAGGGAATCTCAATCTTACGAACTGATTGAAATATTTTTTCTCCCAGAACACTTTCAAGGTATCTTTTTCCAGGTGTGCATTTAAATACCTGGTTATTGATTGAACAGTAAAGTACAATGCAATACCCGAAAATCTCATGGCAATAAATGATGGCATCTTTACACACGATCATTATTGTAAACCAATTCAAACAGTTTCGTGAGCATTACCAAAATCATTTTCCTTGAGTGACCGGGATATAAATAGCAAACTCTGTCCTCCCTGGCTGAGAGCTTACTTTTATTTTCCCATTATGTTGCTTAACAATTCTGCTCACAAGGTCCAACCCAATGCCGGTTCCTTCACCTATTTTTTTTGTGGTAAAAAAAGGATCGAATATCCGGGAGAGAATCTCTGGTGAAATACCCGGGCCGTTATCTATTATCTTCACAATCGCCATTTTATCTTCACATGAGGTCTCAATAATGATCTCGCCATTTTTTTCAACAGCATACCAGGCATTATCAATGATATTGGTCCAAACCTGGTTCAGGTCGCCCACATAGGCAGGAATATCGGGAAGATTATCGCAGAACAATTTTTTAACCTGGATACTTTTTTCCCGAAGCTTATAGCCTAAAAGCGTTAATGTATTCTCAATATCCCTGTGAATATTGGTGGGCTGAAGGTCTTGTGTCCTATCCATATGAACATGGCTTTTAATTGCTCCCACTAAGTAAGAGATCCTGTTTGATGCTTCTCCCAGGTCTTTAATGATCCTTTTTGAGCTAAGTAAATTTTCAAACCAGTGAATTAATTGTATAAATGCTTCCTTGCTGGAAGTAGCGCTGATATTTTCAAAATCCTTTGCAGAAAGACCTTCATCTACAAAAGTCTCGCTAAGCTGGTGGGCTCCCGTGACGCCCGCTTTTTCAAGCCACTCCATAATTTCATCTTCCCTTTCCATGCGTTCGAGCGCACTTAGCTTCGTGTTACTTACAGGATATTTTATTTCGACCATGTTTCGGAGCATTTGAATATCGGTTACACTTATATTATGTTGCAGCAGTTTTTCTGTTAGCCCATAATTCTGCTGTAGCCGTTTTACCAACTCCGAAGCTATCCTGTCGATGGCTGAGGCAGGATTATTTAATTCGTGGGCAATGCCCGCGGAAAGTTGCCCAAGCGCGCTTACTTTTTCCTGGTGCATTTGTGTGGTAGCAACTAATTTTGCTCTTTCTGTCATGTAACCTATGAGCCGCTGGATAAAATCAGGATTCAGTTGTTCCAGCTCTGAGAAATATTTTTTATGAAGCAGCAGGCAACGGAGGCTTCCAACAGCAAATGAACAACCGGGGTAAAATTTCATCCTCGAGTAAGGAAACAAACCTCCTACGCCTCCTGTTGCAACATCATTGGTGTAGTAAAAATAATATACCAGCCGCCCGTGAGAATCTAAATAAAAAGATATCCTGCCCTCAATGACTATCATCATTACATCTGCCTCGTCTCCCGTTTTTTTTATTTGTGTCCCATCTTCATACTCATGGCATTCTGAATGATCTAAAATCCATTGAAGATGCTCGTTTGGCAGGTCACCAAGCGCAACAACATTTTTCAATTCTTCTATGGTTACTGATTGCATAAGACTATGAGACTATACAAATGATTAGGAAATATAGGAAAGTCATTTAATTACTGAAGCCGAAGATATATTTTTTTTACCGGGATTTTTCCGGAAGATGAGACTGAAGTTTAGAGATCGCACACTTTTTATCTAAATAAGTTTCCTCTATGCAAATTGTTAAAAGTAAAAAATGTACGTAATCTTTCGTACATTTGTTTCAGCAATCAATTTTAACCATCATCTTATACTAATGCTAAACGTCATTGTCATCGAAGACGAAAAACCTGCAATGGAATCATTATCGCAGGTTCTTGGCGGTATGCCTGCTGATATTTTTATAAAAGCAAAGTTGAATTCTGTAAAAGAAAGTATAGGCTGGTTTGCGAAGAAGCAGGAAGCTGATCTTGTTTTCAGCGAAGTACGGTTGACAGATGGCCTTGCATTTGATATTTTTGAAAAAACCGGCGTGGCGCTCCCTGTAATTTTTATTACCGGTGATGATAAATATATTATGAGGGCTTTTGAAACTAACGGTATCGACTACCTGCTAAAGCCTTTGGATAAAAAAGATATCAAAAAAGCCATCGATAACTACAATAGCCTCCG
>JBDTZL010000011.1:0-10231 GCA_040005125.1 Ginsengibacter sp. | reverse complement strand
CCCGCGGAATATTTATGTAATAACTTAGCAATTAAATGGAGAAAGAACCTTACGACGTAATCATTATTGGTGGTGGCCCTATTGGTTTAGTGTGTGGGCTTGAAGCCATAAAATCAGGACTGAAATATCTCATACTTGAGAAGGGAACACTGGTTAATTCATTGTATAATTATCCTGATAATATGACGTTTTTCAGTACCAGCGAGCGATTGGAAATTGGAGGAATCCCTTTTGTAAGTAACAATGCAAAGCCCACAAGAAATGAAGCTTTGGAATATTACCGGCGGGCAGCCGCATCTTCAAATCTAAATTTTCATTTATTTGAAAAAGTTATCGATGTAAAAAAAAATAAAGAACTGTTTTCTGTTCAAACTTCTGCGGCGGCCTACCAGGCTTTCAATATTATCATTTCTACAGGATTTTACGACATCCCCTATTTGCTGAATGTGAAAGGCGAAGAACTTGATAAAGTGAAACACTATTATAAAAATCCGCATTTTTATGCTTTTCAAAAAGTACTGGTTGTGGGCGCGGCAAACTCCGCGGTGGATGCAGCTTTGGAAACATGGCGCAAAGGGGCGTCGGTAACTATGGTAATTCGCGGCGATAAAATAAGTGACCGGGTAAAATATTGGGTGAAACCCGATATTGAAAACCGCATTGCTGAAGGTTCAATCAAGGCTTATTTCAATTCAGCTATTGCAGAAATAAGAGATCACGAAGTGGACTTACAAACTCCAAATGGTATGGTGACAGTAAAAAACGACTGGGTACTTTCAATGACAGGATATCAGCCTAACCTCACATTTTTGCGGGACCTTAATATTCAACTTTCAGAAGATGAAGTTTGCAAGCCGACTTACAGTGATGAAAATTATGAAACCAATGTAGCAGGGATTTACCTGGCCGGGGTTATATGCGGAGGTATGAATACACACCGGCTCTTTATAGAGAACTCCAGGGAGCATGCTGAAAAAATAATTAAGGATATTAATAAAAAGAAGAATTTTCCCAGGCAATAACATCGTTCAATTCATCCTTCCTTCTTCTCTTTTAATTATTTTTTTATTGCGTTTCTCACTAATAGTATAGGTGACATGAGTCGCCAGGAAACCTGCAACAACCGATGCGGCAACAAGTAATATGATCATACTGTTACCTCCGGTTTCCCACGCACTTGTAAAAAGTTTTGTAAGAAAAAAAATCACCAGGAACGATACAACTGTCCATGCAATGGTAAACTGCAAATAATATTTCCATCGCGGGCCACTCTTTTGCTCCATCCAGTGATTTATGAAATGCCTTTCTGAATTACTGATCATTTTTAAAACTTTGAACCTTGAGGCCTCGCCCCAACACCTCTCCGAAAGATAGGGAACAAACTTACTATAAAACTCCTTGACCTTTGAACCTGTAAACTATGAAGTATGAACTTTCAACCTTCAACTTCTATTTCCCCCTTCATATAAAATATACAATTGCCTGACATCGACACCCTGTTTCCTTTTTGCTCACAAAAAATTGTGCCCCTACGTTGGGAAAGCTGTAAGGCAGTCATATTTTTTTTATTAAGCTTATTACTCCAGAAAGGGATCAATTGTGAATGTGCAGAACCTGTAACCGGGTCCTCATCAATACCTGCTGAAGGCGCAAAAAATCTTGATACAAAGTCAACCTCGTCACCGGGAGCTGTTATAATAATTTTATAGCCTGATTTCTTAATCAAAGAAAAATCCGGAGAACAATTTTTCACTGCATCTTCATCTTTTAATTCAAGTAAGAGATCCCTGTTTTTATACATGCTGATGATGTCTGTACCTCCGAGTTCTTTTTCAAAATCAGCCGGGCCATTAATTATCTTTTCCGGCATCCAGGAAGGAAAATCCATTTCAATGAGTGAATCATTTTTTGTCACCTTTAGAATTCCGCTTTTTGAGCTGAACTTTATTCCAGGTTTATCAAAATGTAAATAATTGAAAATTACAAAGGCCGATGCAAGTGTTGCATGGCCGCATAAATTAATTTCCACTGCCGGTGTGAACCATCTTATTTCAAAATCAGAATCATCCGAATTTTTTTGTGATGGAACAAAGAAGACCGTTTCAGATAGATTATTTTCCAGTGCAATTTTTTGCATCAGTTCATCATCGATCCATTCCTGCAATGGGATTACTGCCGCAGGATTACCGCCGAAAAGCTTATCAGTAAATGCATCAATTTGGTAGAGGGTTAGTTTCATATTTCTTATGAAGAGTTTTTTCACTTGTATTAGTCATTGGTCACTTGTCAATAGGTCATTAGGATACTGTTATCCTGCGAAGTTATTGACCATGGACCATTTACTATTCCCCCATCATCTCCTTCGCAACCCTTATCACATCTTCCACATTGGGTTTACTAAAATAATCTCCATCACTGCCATAGGAAGGACGATGGTCTTTTGCTGTAAGCGTACGCGGAGAAACGTCGAGCCATTTGTATCCGCCCTGCTCTTCCATCACTTTATTAAACATGAAGGCAGCAGCACCGCCCGGGACATCTTCATCAATGAAAACAATACGGTTGGTTTTTTTCAATGAATCCAGGATCGAATGATTGATATCAAATGGCAAAAGTGTTTGCACATCTATTATTTCACAACTTATTTCCATACCATCTAAAATTTCGGCAGCTTCCTGAACAATACGCAATGTAGATCCATAGGAAACCATGGTAATATCTTTTCCTTCTTTTAGTATTTCGGGAATGCCTAACGGTACCGAGAACTCCATTAAATTTGAAGGTAATTTTTCCTTGAGGCGATAACCATTTAAACATTCAATCATCAATGCGGGGTCGTTGCTTTGCAATAATGTATTGTACATACCTGCAGCCTGTACCATATTTCGTGGCACACAGATGTACATGCCACGGAGCGAATTTATGATCATGCCCATGGGCGACCCGCTGTGCCATATTCCTTCGAGCCGATGGCCGCGGCTGCGTACAATTAACGGAACACTTTGCCGGCCCATTGTGCGGAAATGCGTAGTGGCTACATCATCACTTAAAGGTTGCAATCCATATAATAAATAATCCAGGTATTGTATTTCGGCGATAGGCCGCAGGCCTCTTAATGCAAGCCCTATACCCTGCCCCATTATAGTGAGTTCACGAATACCGGTGTCAAAAATCCTTCCTTCGCCATATTTTTCCTGGAGCCCGCTAAAACCCTGGTTCACATCTCCTATATGCCCGAGATCTTCTCCAAAAGCAATGACTTTGTTATTGGTTGCAAAAAGCTCATCAAAATACCTGTTCAGCACTTCGTATCCATTAACAGTCTCCACATCCTGTGTGTACCGGGGTGGTACGGGTGTAACTTTTAATGCCGATTTTGGCCCCTCATTATACAGATATGAGTTGTAAATCTTCCCATTTTCTTTTATGAGTATGTCATAATATTTCTTTACAGGTGACGATGCAGGACTTTCCGAAAGATCAATAGCTGTTGCCAGCGCTTTCATAACATCACGCCGCAAAGGCTCGGGATTTACAGTGAGTTCATCTATCAATTTCTGAACAGGCTCTTTATTCCGATGCCCGTCTGCAAGGTTATTGAGCAGGGATACCGCTTCACTTACTTGTTTTTTTATGGGTGCAATATATTTTTCCCAGGCTTTTTTCCGGCTTTGCTTTACAAATTCTTTTGCGGCAGATTCAATATTCTTCAGTTCATTGTCATCCGCAAGGGCGTTGGCAATTATCCATTCCCGCATTTGCTTTTTGCATTCCCAATGCTTTTCCCAGGTGAGCCTTTCATGAGTTTTGTAACGTTCCTGGCTGCCGGAAGTGGAATGCCCCTGCGGCTGCGTAATCTCTTCTACATGAAATAATGCGGGCGTATGCGTTTCACGGATATTTTTGATCGCGGCTTCCAGCACTTCACACATACCGGCATAATCCCATCCTTTCAGGTTATAAATATTTATTCCATTGCTATCTTCATTTTTTTGTAACCCGCTTAAAGCTTTTGAAATAGAAGATTTGGTTGTTTGATATTCTTTAGGAACCGATATTCCATAACCGTCATCCCAGACAAATACTGCGAGTGGTATCTGAAGCACACCCGCAGCATTCATAGTTTCCCAAAAATGCCCTTCAGAAGTTGATGACTCCCCAATGGTACAAAAGCATACTTCATTACCATTGTCACTCAAATCTTTCATGCCGTTCAATTCCTTAACTTCTCTGAAAACTTTAGATGCCAAAGCAAGCCCAAGCGCCCTGGGCATTTGACCCGCCGTGGGGGCAATATCTGCAGAGATATTTTTACTATGTGCAAGCGGGAGCCAATCACCATTTTCATCTACAAATTTTGTTGCAAAATGTGAATTCATCTGCCGGCCCGCACTAAAAGGATCATTATTTACATCAGGATCAGCATATAATTGGGCAAAAAATTGTTCCACAGTAGATAGCCCGCTTGAAAACATGAAGGTCTGATCCCGGTAGTAACCGGCCCTGAAATCGCCAGGCAGAAAGAATTTTGCCATAGCAACCTGGGCCACTTCCTTCCCATCTCCAAAAATTCCAAACTTCGCTTTACCCGTGAGTACTTCCTTTCTACCTAATAAACTCGTCTCACGACTTTCACAAACGATGCGATAGTCTCTTAAAACTTCTTCTCTAAACTTATCAAAAGATAAATTCGCAATGATTGTTTCGTCAGATAAGTGATTGGCATTCATGTTGACAAAAATATTAATTATGGACGATGATTGTTAAAAATCTGAAAACCTGTTTACAATTTGCAACCTTTTCCTGCGTTTTAGTATCTTTGAAACCATTATTAAAAACAATTCAGTGAAATACATATGTACTTTTCTTTGCGGGCTTGCTATTACTTTTGCAAGCTTTGCACAAACAAATGCGCCTAAAAGCAACATTTCGAAGACTCAAATCACCAATAATACTGCAACAACAACGCCAACACAGATAACTCCTGTGGCTGAAGCAACAAAACCTGTTGCAGAATCTATAAGCCTCAATGAAACCGAATTTGATTTCGGTAAAATTCCGCAGGGCAAGCCGGTTACTCACATCTTTGAGTTCAAAAACATTGGCGTTGTTCCATTTGCACTCGACAATGTGCAGGCAAGTTGCGGATGTACTACACCGGAATGGAAAAAAGATACCATTCCAGTGGGTGCCACCTCAAAAATAACTGTTGGGTATAATGCACAAAACGAGGGGCCATTTTCCAAACCAGTTACTATTACCTACAATGGGAACCAAACCAGGCAAATCATCATAAAAGGAGAAGTCTGGAAAACTCCTGTTACGTCGGCTCCCGAAAATTCTTCAGTAAATTCTTTAAAGAACGAACAATAAAATCTAAAAAAACGAAAATTTATTAAAAAAATGATTATGAAAAAATTACTCTTAGCTGCCCTTGTTTTATCTTCTGCATCATTATTTGCTCAAAAGAAAGCAGATGATATCGCCAAGCTTAATGTTGAAACTTTTGACCTTGGCAAAGTAAAGCAAAATGTACCCGCAACTGCAACTTTTATTGTTACAAATATTGGTAAAGAAGATTTACTGATTGATGAGGCCAAACCAACGTGCGGCTGTACCATTTCCGACTATACGAAATCCCCAATTGCACCGGGCAAAACAGGGGTTATCCATGCAACTTACAATGCAGCCAATCTGGGGCATATAGATAAGACGCTTACTTTAAAGTTTGCCGGAGCAGATGATATAAAATTTATAAAACTTACCGGTGAAGTTCTTGATCCCGCTACGTACGATAAGGCAAAGGCAGACAATCCCGTTAAAGTAGATTCGTCATCTGCCACCACAAAAAAAATAAAGAAAGAAAAGAAGGTAGCTACTACTTCCAAATCTTAAAAATATAATTTTTATAAAATGAGCCCTTGTAACAGCAAGGGCTTTTTTATGCAATTTTTTATTCTCCCGGTATATTTCAAGATCTGAAAGTGCTTTAGAAGCTGTTTAAAAATGAAATTTTCGTTTGTTGTATTACGGCCTGCCTGTCCGGTAGGCAGGTTGGTCAACACCAACTGCAGCCTTCGGCCGTGGCCGTTGGCGCCCACCGGCCACGGCCACTTTTATAGCTAACACGCAAAAAGTCATCATCAGGTACCAATACCTACGATAAAATAATAACGGTAAGAAATTGTTCGCAGCCAAATGAACAACTAAAGAACATTTACGACATCCTGCAAACCCAGGTATAAACCATTTACTAAAAGAAAACCTGTAGTACACAAACCGATACACAAAAAAAATGAAATCCAACAACAACAGCTATTATTGTCTGGCTAGCTGCAAAATGAGTTAATCATACCTGTTGTACGGTGTATAATTGCAGAAATAGCTATTTTAGCAATTCGCCGGTAATTACTGCGCTATTTCCAGGATTGTATGAGACAACTTTTCAACAAATTTACAAGAGTAACCTCAACAGGATCCTACCTTCCGGAAATTGATGGCCTCCGGTTCCTGGCCATTTCGTGGGTTTTTGTCTATCACCTTAATGATTTCCTGGTAAAAAATTACCATGTCGGCGGAATTAAAATAATCCAGACAATCTTCGGAAACGGGCATTTCGGAGTTGAGCTTTTTTTTGTTATAAGTGGCTTTGTTCTTAGTTTGCCTTTTGCCAGGTATTATCTAAAACAGGGTAAGAAAGTTTACGTCAAACAATATTTTTTGAGAAGGCTCACAAGGTTAGAGCCTCCTTATTTTTTAATAATGATCTTTCTTTTCTTTGTCGAGTCAGGAAGACATTTTGATGTAGCTAAAAGGCTCGTCCCCCATTTACTGGCATCTTTATTATATGCCCATAATATTATTTACCCGGGCTCTCTTCCTGCTGTAAATTCTGTGGCCTGGTCCCTGGAAATTGAGATACAGTTTTATATAATGATGCCCCTTTTGGCATATATTTTCATTTTGCAAAAAACCACCAGGCGCACGCTGCTTGTTGCCGTTATGATTGTCATGCCTGTAATACAATATTTCTGCAAAAGCGAAACCCTTTTCTTTTACCAGTTTCTTCAATATTTTATTGCCGGCTTCCTGTTAGCAGATATCTATATCAATTATGATCAACAATATTTTTACAAACCGGCTAACAGGATAAAAAAAAATGTATTAACGATTTCAGGGATGTTGGTGTTTATGGGAATTTTAATAATTCCTACTTCAAGAACCAATTTAATCTATACCATTTTTATCCCTTTGGCAATTGTTTTATTTTATTGTATTGTGCTTTTTATTCCTTTTTGGAAAAGGATATTCAGCGTAAAGTGGATAAGTATAATCGGGGGGATGTCGTATACTATTTATTTACTCCATGGATCTGTTATGGCGATATTTGGCCGGTTCTCTGTAAAATATGGAATCACGAATGAATACTCTGTGTATTTTATTATCCAGTTTTTTATTATGGCTACATTGACAATGATAGCCAGTTCTTTATTTTTCTATTTTATTGAAAGACCTTGTATGCAAAAGGATTGGTATATCAAATTATATAATAACCTGGGGCGCCGGAGACAAGGCTGATTTATTTATAACTTCGTCGCAAAGCAATTGATCCATAAAGTTTTGATAAAGCAACAGTACATGAAGCCGATAAAAAACTGGTGTGGCTTTTTGCCGGTTCCGAAAACTCAGCCCTTATATCCCTGGTGAAAAAAAGAGATACTACCAGTGATAGTTTTCCTCATTTCATTATTTATCTTTAAAAAATTATATGCAATCACGTAAGCAGTTTATACGAACAACAGGCCTGTTAACTACCGGTGTGTTATTGAAACAATCAGGGGCATTTGCTTTTGGCACCAATAGTTTTGAGAGCAAAAGGCCACCCCTGGCACAAAGAAAATTCACCAGCCAGGCAGTAGAGTTAACCATCACAAGATTAAAAAAACAAATGGCTGATGCTGAACTGGCATGGCTTTTTGAAAATTGTTTTCCCAATACATTAGATACTACCGTTGACTTTGAAATAACAAATGGCAAACCCGATACCTATGTTATTACCGGGGATATTGATGCTATGTGGCTGCGGGATAGTACGGCCCAGGTGTGGCCTTATTTACCATTGGTGAAAGAAGATCCTAAATTAAAAGAATTGATAGCAGGTGTGATCAACCGGCAAAAAAAATGTGTTTTATTAGATAGCTATGCCAATGCATTTTATAAGGATGCCAACAAAGTAAGCGAATGGAAAAGTGATCTAACCGACATGAAACCAGGTATTCATGAGCGCAAGTGGGAAATAGATTCTTTGTGTTATCCTATACGCCTTGCAAACCGTTACTGGAAACTTACCAATGACGCTGCAGTGTTTGATAGTGATTGGGAGCAGTCAATTGCCCTTACCGTAAAAACATTTAAAGAGCAGCAAAGGAAAAGCGGGAACGGGCCATATACATTTCAGCGTACCACTGCCTGGGCTACTGATGGTGTGCCGCTAGGCGGCTATGGCTATCCTGTAAATCCCGTTGGCTTAATCTGTTCTATGTTTCGCCCAAGCGATGATGCTACAATTTTTCCTTTTCTTGTTCCATCAAATTTTTTTGCGGTCATATCATTAAAGCACGCTGCAGAAATGGTAAAATCAATCAGGGGGAATAACAGCCTTGCTACTGAATGTTTGCAATTGGCAGCCGAAGTAGAAAAGGCATTGCAACAATATGCCGTTATCAGCGATCAAAAGTCTGGGAAAATGTATGCCTATGAAGTAAATGGCTTTGGAAGCTATAATTTAATGGATGATGCAAATGTGCCAAGCCTGTTATCATTGCCTTACCTGGAGGTTTTACAAAATACAGATACTGTTTATCAGAATACCCGGAGATTTGTACTATCAGGGAATAATCCTTTTTTCTTTAAAGGAAAGTCTGCAGAAGGCATTGGCGGCCCACATGCAGGAATGGATATGATATGGCCGTTAAGTATTATAATGAGAGGGTTAACCAGTAAAGATCCTGCTGAGATAAAAAAATGTTTATTGATGCTAAAAAATACGCATGGAGATACCGGGTTTATGCATGAATCATTTCACAAAGATGATCCATCAAAATTTTCACGTAAATGGTTTGCATGGGCAAATACTCTTTTTGGCGAGCTGATTATCCATACAGGCATGAATCACCCTGAATTACTGAATAAAAAATTATCCTGAATAAACTCACAGCGATCAACTTAATTTTTAAATTACTGTTTTTGCCACGAATTACACTAATTTTCCCGAATTAAAAGCAAAAAAGATTTGTGAAAATTAGTGTAACCTGTCTGCCGCCAGGCAGGTTCGTGGTTTGTTCTCCCGCCATGGGTTCGTTTCTCACAAATCCTGGCATCAGGGAAATGTTCTTTAAAAATTTTAGTAAACGTTTAATCTCCGGTTTCTGTTAATTTTAAAAAATAATAAAATCATTATGTCAAAAATGTCCAACGAAAATTCAAGGCGTTCCTTCATCACGAATGTTACAAAAGGAGTTATAGGAGCCTCAATAATTCCTTCCGTCGCTACGGCAAAAGAACGCAAACATCACATCGATGAATTAATAAGAAGCAAACAAAATTTTACCGCTAATGACCAGGTACAAATTGCTTTGATTGGTTCGGGTGGTATGGGTGTGGCGGATGCCACTACGTGCCTTACAGTCCCCGGAGTAAAGCTGGTAGCCGTTTGTGACCTGTACGACGGGCGCCTTGCGGAAGCAAAAAAGCGCTGGGGGAATGATATTTATACCACCCGTGATTACAAGGAAATACTGGAACGAAAAGATATTGATGCGGTAATTATTGCAGTACCCGACTTCTGGCACAAAGATATTTCTGTAGCCGCCATGAACAAAGGCAAGCATGTTTATTGCGAAAAACCAATGGTTCATGATATAACAGAAGGGCCCGCAATTATTGAGGCACAAAATAGAAATAAGGTTGTTTTCCAGGTAGGCAGCCAGGGCATGAGCTCCCTGGGAAATGAAAAAGCAAAGGAATTGCTCAAAGACGGGGCCATAGGAAAATTAAACTATGCCGAAGGCTTTTGGGCCCGCATGTCGCCAACGGGCGCATGGCAATATCCTATTCCTGAAGATGCTTCACCTTCAACAGTAGGCTGGGATACATATGTTGCCAATACCGTCAAAAGGCCTTTTGATGCATTAAGGTTTTTCCGCTGGCGCAATTACCGTGACTATGGTAC
>JBDTZL010000192.1:0-3046 GCA_040005125.1 Ginsengibacter sp. | reverse complement strand
TAACAGCACCCCTCTTTATCATAAGGCATTCACGACTTAAACGCTTTATTCTATAGAAAATAAATGCCTGATGAGGAATGTGAATGTGCATTTCATGTGAATTCCTGGGAAAAAATTTGCAGATTTTCTTTCAAAGAATACTAAATTACAGTCAGCTGAACTTTTGGAAAGTTCTAAACAAACTTTTGGAAAGTTCTAAACAAACTTTTGGAAAGTTCTAAACTTTCCAAAAGTTATGGAATTGACTATACAGCTTTTAAGTTAAATTTGGGGATTGTAAATGATCAGGAGTATAGTCTCGTGCCAGCCTGTGTTTCGTTGAAAATAAGTGACTTTGCCCACTGTAAAACAGGCACATATTTAATTTCATAACCGGATATATTAAAGATAATTTCGGAAGGATACGATTCCGGGTACTTGTAGGTAAATTACTTTAGCTATACCCTATAGCTTTAAGTTTTGCAACCTTTGCTTGATTTCAATAGAGAATATATTAGTTGAATTAATCATTTAATTTAAACATTGTGAGTAAAGGTTTATACAATCCAGAATTTGAACATGATTCCTGTGGTATAGGTTTTGTTGCTAATATTAAAAGCAATAAAAGCCACCAGATAGTTTCTGATGCGCTTACAATTCTCGAAAATATGGAGCATCGCGGCGCATGCGGCTGCGAAAACAATACAGGAGACGGCGCGGGTATTCTTATTCAAACTCCCCACGAATTTTTCTTTGATGAATGCATAAAACTGGGTATCCATTTACCGGCTTATAGTAAATATGGCGTGGGTGTTTTATTTTTTCCAAAAGATATACGCTTACGGGAGCAATGCCGCGATATATTTAACCGCTCTGCAGAAACCCTTGGATTAGAAATTATCGGGTATCGCAGGGTGCCCGTAAATACTGATGATATAGGAATTTCAGCATTGTCTGTTGAGCCGGAAATTGAGCAGGTTTTTATTGCATGCCCCGATCACATCGGCAAGCCGGAAGAGTTTGAAAGAAAATTATTTGTCTTAAGAAATTATTCTACCCAAACCATAAATAATACGGTAAGGAAAGACGCGATAGGCTTTTATATTGCATCACTTTCTTATAAAACGGTTATTTATAAGGGGCAGCTTACCAGCCTTCAGCTTCGCGGTTATTTCCCCGACCTTGGTAATAAAAAAATTGTATCAGCATTTGGATTGATACATTCCCGTTTTGCAACCAATACTTTTCCTTCCTGGAAACTGGCACAGCCGTTTCGCTATATAGCACACAACGGGGAAATAAATACTTTGCAGGGAAACCTGAACTGGCTGCGTACCAGTGAAAAGGGATTTGTTTCCCAGTTCTTTACCAAAGAAGAAATGGATATGTTGTTACCGGTTGTGGAACCAGGTCAATCAGATTCTGCCAGCCTTGACAACATGATTGAATTGCTCACTTTATGCGGGCGCTCACTTCCACATGTAATGATGATGCTGATCCCCGAAGCATGGGATGGAAATGAACAAATGGACCCTGTTAAAAAAGCGTTCTATGAATTTCATGCTTCCTTTATGGAGCCATGGGATGGGCCGGCTTCTATTTCATTCACCGATGGAAGGTTAATTGGCGCAACCCTGGATAGAAACGGCTTACGCCCTTCAAGATATTGTATTACTACCGACGACAGGGTGATCATGGCGTCTGAGACCGGTGTACTTCCCATTGATCCAAAGCTCATAAAAGAAAAAGGAAGATTGCAGCCCGGAAAAATGTTTGTGGTGGATATTGAAGAAGGAAGAATTATAAGTGACGAAGAAATAAAAAATAAGATCTGTTCTCAAAATCCTTATAATGAATGGCTGAACAAATACAAGATCCGTTTGGAAGAACTGCCGGAGCCAAGGGTAATGTTCACTCACCTGGAACATGAGCAGGTATTCAAATATCAAAAGGCATTTGGGTATACTACCGAAGACCTTGATGTGTTAATATCACCTATGGCGCTGGAAGGCAAAGAGCCTACGGGCTCAATGGGAAGCGATATACCTTTGGCTGTTTTGAGCGATGAGCCACAACACCTCAGCAGTTATTTCAAACAACTTTTTGCACAGGTGACCAATCCTCCGATAGATCCTATACGGGAAAGACTGGTGATGTCGCTGGCCACCTTTGTGGGTAATAATGGTAACCTGCTTAAAGAAGATCCCTTGTCGTGCCATTGTGTTGCCTTAAAACACCCGGTACTTTCCAATCGTGAATTAGAAAAGATAAGAAGTATCGATACAGGTATTTTCCAGGCCCACACATTGCAAACTTATTTTATTGCAGATGGTAAACCAGGCTCTTTGCAAAAAGGAATAGATCGATTGTGCAGGTATGCTGCTGATGCTGTATTGGATGGTTTTGAAGTATTGATTTTATCAGACAGGGCAATAGATTCGGAACATGCTGCCATACCATCATTGTTAGCCACATCGGCAGTGCACCATCACCTCATAAGAAAAGGACTACGCGGACAGGTTGGTTTAATAGTTGAAGCAGGTGATGTATGGGAAGTGCACCACTTTGCGTGTTTGCTTGGGTTTGGCGCTACCGCTATTAATCCCTACCTGGCATTGTCTTCTATACGGGATATGAAACTCACCGGGAAATTACAAACAGATCTGGATACAAGCCAGATCAAAAAGAATTATATAAAAGCAGTCAATGATGGATTATTGAAAGTGTTTTCAAAAATGGGAATTTCTACCCTTCAATCTTACCAGGGCGCCCAAATTTTTGAAATCATAGGGATCAACAAATCGGTAATTGACAGATATTTTACAGGAGTGACTTCAAGAATTGAAGGAATGGGGCTTGATGAAATTGCCAGGGAAACTTTGGTAAAACATTTCTTTTCTTTCAGTAAAAAAAATATCCCTTTTGACAGGCTCACACCGGGAGGGTTGTATCAATGGAAACGCAAGGGCGAATTTCATTTGTTTAATCCACAGAGCATTCATTTGTTGCAATACTCCACGAGGCTAAATGATTATAATATTTTCAAAAAATATTCAAGGCTTGTAAA
>JBDTZL010000349.1:0-10268 GCA_040005125.1 Ginsengibacter sp. | reverse complement strand
GAATTGTTTTCAAACTGAAGGTGAATTCATGATTCAACAAAATTTCTTTCACCAATGTTAACCCAATTCCCTGCCCTGTTTTTTTAGGACTAAAAAATGGAGTAAATATTTCCACGGATTGTTCTTCATTAATTCCTTTACCGGTATCAGCTATAATCAATTTTTCCGGATGAGGAGTTGTTCCAAAACTAACTATCCCTTTTTCTTCAATTGATTCAATTGCATTCTTTACAATATTTATAAGCACCTTCGACATTTGTTGTTCATCTGCTAAAAAATAAGCAAGTTCATCCGAAAGATGGGAGACTTTTGCAGCTTATAAGTACTGATGCCATTTATGGTAATCGTCTTTGATTAAAATGCTACACTGCATTATCTGCCAATTAATGGTATGTATTTAAGAACCATTACATTTTTTTATAAACAAATCCGATCCAGTCGCCACCCGGGTCATTACGCCATGTGGAATTATATTGTGTGACAGGAAGCCCGGCAGTATTGTAGCTATAGGTGTATACGGTATTATATAAAGTAGGAGGCACTGCAGCAATAGTCTCAAACACATTAACAATATTATTTCTTTGCAAATAAAAGTCCAGGTTTAGTGCCATGTCATTAAGATCAAATATTGGCCTGAAGGTAGAATGTATATTAAGCTGGTAAAATGGATTTGGCTTGTCATCATAGGAAAACTCAACAACGCTGTTCACAGTAGCGCCATTTGTATACCACATGGATAGCTTAGTAACATCGCCCGTACTGCTTTCAAATCCGGTATCAATTTCTGTGGGTTGGGTGAAAGGTATAACGTTAAAAACATAACTCCTGGAAGCGGTTATCATTGAGCTTGAATACTTATAGGTATCCACCTGTACTTCATTTGGGTAGTTGATCGAATCTTTGATCAAACGTCGCAGATTATCGTAATAGTAAAAGTATGTCTGCAAAGTATCATTTCCCGTTAGTGTGGGAAATCTTTCAATTTTTTCGTAAGCAATACTTTCCGTGTCCCTGTAGTTAAATGTGGTGACCCAGAATAATGAATTGGGACCGGTGTTATTCAAATAAACCTTCATTGTTTGTACTCTTCCGGGGCTATCATAAAAAAGCTCCTGGTATCTGAAGGTGTCCCGGACAGCACCTGAAATGCTATAGAAGTAATATGCTGATAGCCGCATTATTGAGTCATGGGCTACAACAACAGGTGGTGGGGAATATTCCAACTCCAGGTATTTCTTTTGACAGGATACCAAAGCCACACATATAAGCACGATTATTATTGATTGTAAGCTATATCGCATGGAGCCTTTTATGGAGTTTAAGGTAATACAGATTTTTGATTCCTGCAAGTGGTCCAAACAAATGTCGCCGCTGCGCCTTCCCGGTCGTGCAGGTCCTAATATCAACACCTGATTCACCATCGGTCTGCTGGTCAAGCAGTTTGGCGAAATCAGGATGCTGGGCAAAATCCGCATCCGGGTCGAACACACCCCATATTTTATGCAACATCAGGAAAACAACATAGTAATCTTTGCAGGTTTAACTATTTTGTTTGAAGTTATTGTACGAAATAAGTTATCCAAAAAACACCGTTCCAAACAATTTACCTTTGCCACATGATGATGTTTCGCCTTTGGCAAAATACGTGACAAACTAGCCTGGAAACAAATGTAAATGAACGCCGTCCGTTTTATGGCTTTCTACTGGTAGTTGTTTAGGTTTCCCGGCGGAAGAAAAATAAGCTCAACCTCATTTTGGAAATTAAATACTTCATGATAAAAATTATTTCCTTTGCAAGTATACAATCTCATTACAATTATCATTGTTCTGGCCGCGGCATTTAGTTACATAAATTTCAAATTTCTAAAATTACCCGGTACAATTGGTATAATGATTATTTCCATAGTAGCATCCATCTGCGTGGTTGGTATCGGTTTTTATAGTCCGAATTTTTTTAAGAAAGTCACAGATTATATCAATACCATAGACTTTCACACGGCGTTGATGCGGATAATGCTAAGTTTTTTACTGTTTGCAGGCGCTATACACATTGATTTCAATAAGCTAAAAAAAGAAAGCATTTCCATCATAACATTTTCAACTATTGGAGTTTTGCTTTCCACTTTTATTGTTGCAGGATTGTTTTTTATGGTAACCAGGTGGTTTAACCTCTCCATTGGTTTTGTATACTGTTTATTATTTGGGGCATTAATTTCTCCTACTGACCCTATTGCAGTGCTGGGAATTTTGAGAAAAGCAAAAATTCCATCAACATTAGAAATGAAGATAAGCGGGGAAAGTTTATTTAATGACGGAGTGGCAATTGTATTATTTCTCACTATATCTGAGATAATTGATACAGGTATTGAAAATGTAACTTTTCTGCAAACCAGCTGGCTATTCATAAAAGAGTCATGCGGGGGAATCTTATATGGCTTGATATTAGGATATACAGGTTTCTGGATCTTACGTTCAATAGACAATTATATTGTTGAACTCCTTATTACACTGGCGATAGTTATGGGCGGTTATCTTTTGGCTTTTCATCTACATGTCAGCGGAGCATTGGCAATGGTTGTTGCAGGTATTATTACTGGCAATAAAAGCAGGCAGGAAGGCATGAGCAATACAACGAGAGATTATATTGATAAGTTTTGGGCGATGATTGATGAAGTGCTTAACGCAATTTTGTTTTTGCTGATTGGCTTTGAAATGCTAATAATACCTTTTAATTTTAGTCTATTTTGGTTGGGTTGCATTAGTATCATTATTGTGTTGATTGCGAGATTTGTTTCAGTAGCCATCCCAATCTCTGTTTTGAAATATAAAAAACCGTTTGAAAGAAATGCTATTCCTATTTTGACATGGGGTGGTTTACGGGGTGGTATTTCCGTAGCACTGGCCTTATCGCTTCCTACATCAAACACCAGTGAAGTATTTGTCTCAATAACCTATATTATTGTTTTATTTTCTATCATAGTTCAGGGATTAACCATCGGAAAGTTCGCGAAAAAATTAGCCTCATAAATAAACTCCTTGTAATCTGATACGTTCATTTGATTCATAAATAATAAAGCGTTCTTTTGTATAATATTACCGGATATTGTGCAAGAAATTTTCGGAGAATTTATGGTTGGCAGGTGCCTGGGGCAGGCCTAAGCCTGGCATTTTTATATCTTCGTTTGATGATTAAACTTATAAGTATAAAGCGAAAGTTTTGAATAAACTTTTTGATAAATTTAAACTAAACAATGAGAAGGAAGAATACCAAAATGTAGTCACTACTATAGATAATGGTGTGGTGTTCCGTGGCACCAAATTGTGGGTATTGATCTTCGCCATCTTTGTCGCATCGCTGGGGCTAAATGTAAATTCTACGGCAGTTATCATTGGAGCAATGCTTATTTCGCCGCTGATGGGCCCTATAATGGGCATTGGTTTGGGAATGGGCATCGATGATATTCCCTTATTCCGGAAAGCATTCTATAATTATTTAGTTGCAACGGGGGCCGCCTTAATCACTTCAACAATATTCTTCCTGATATCCCCATTAAGTGATGCGCACTCCGAAATTTTGGCGAGGACTGCCCCCAATATTTACGATGTGTTGATTGCTTTATTTGGCGGGTTGGCAGGTATTTTAGCTACCTCGAGCAAAGAAAAAGGAAATGTTATTCCCGGTGTTGCAATAGCCACCGCATTAATGCCTCCTTTGTGCACGGCAGGGTATGGCCTGGCAACTTTTCAGTTCGATTTCTTTTTTGGCGCATTTTATCTTTATATAATTAATACCGTTTTTATTGCCCTTGCAACATTTATTATGGTGCGATTATTACGTTTCCCTCAAAAAGATTTTCAAAGCGAGCAGTTAACCAGGAGAGCCCACAGGATCGTGTGGGTTATTGTGTTGCTTACTTTGTTACCCAGTATTTATTTTGGGTATGATATTGTACAACAGGAGAAATTTACGAATAATGCAGAACGTTTTATTAAATATGAAGCACATTTCCCAAATGATTACCTGTTGTCAAAAAAAATCGATGCAAAAAATGAACAACTAACACTTGTGTTTGGAGGAAAAGAAATAACAAACGGCGAGATAACGGCGCTTAAAAATAAACTGCAACAGTACGATTTAAAAAATAATTCTTTGGAAATAAAGCAGGGCTTTGCCTACTTAACGGAAAAGAACGATACAAAACATGATGAAGAATATACTTTACTTTCCAATGCCCTTGATGAAAAGGAAAAGCAGGAAAAAGTAATGCAGACAAAACTGGATAGCATCGTCAGCCAGAAAAAGATGGGCTTGCAAATTTATTCAGAGTTAAAGGTTCAATATCCAAAATTAAAGAATGCTATCATACAGCCCTCGTTGGTTTTAGGTGATAGTTCACTTTCAAAAAATGTAATTTTGGTATTACTTAATATTTCGGAAAAAATATCTAACAAGGAAAAATCAAAAATGGAAAGTTGGTTGAAAGTAAGACTACAACAGAATGATGTCAGATTAATATTTGAGAAAAGGTGATTGCTATATTGATTTTAGGCAAAAAATGAAAATCTCTAATCCTAGGTTGAAATTATATAAATGTAGCGTTTTATCAGATATTATTTAAGAATATTTGGCTTATCAGATCTCACATTAAGGTTAGAAAAATAATTGCCATCAAGGAATTTATTGAGTTACACCGCAAAATTTCCACCTATTTTGAAAACCAGAGCAAAAGACAGGCAATGAATTTACACATCATAAAAAATTAATCCCAATCGTCCCTCTTTTGATTTTCCACCTCCGATAATAATTTATCAAATACTTCATAATGCAGTTTCTTAAAGTCCGCGGCTTTTAACTGCTTCACCATAAAAATTAGTTCCTTTTGAATATCTTCATCTTTTTGCCGTAATTCCATATTGGATAGATGCATTTTTCAAACATATCGCCGAAGGAAGAAGAGGGTATATAAATCCTTCCAACACCTTTGTGGTCAATTTCTATCTTTTAGGACGGCGGCTTGCTGCATTACATAATCAATCTAACGCCGCCGAGTTCCGAAACACGATAAGGAAATTTATTTCCGGGCGATCCAATAAACATAAAATTTTTTGGAATATTCCATTTTTGTGAAAGCTCATCAATTATAGCCGGCCCAAAATGTCCCTCAATTTCTTCGTAGTTAATATCTATATCAACGTAAGCCCGGTCAAGCACTTCAATATCTTTTTTCAAACTCTCATGATCGCTGTTTTTTGTGTATATATGAACAATTTTGAGACGCCTGGTTGCTTCATTTTCTTCTATGTATATCATCACCCTGTTAAGTATCGCAACGTTATCCCCTTTTGTAAAAAACACAAACTCCTGGGAGTTAAGTTTTCGCAATGCCTGTTGAAGTTTTTTTCTGCTGTTTGCTAAAATTCTTCTGAATGGGTTGGATAAATATTCAATCAAATAGATAAGCGCTTTTATAATTCGTGCCCTGTTGAGCATAATGAGTATTAACAAAACTGCCGGGATGAGGTATTTAATAAAAACGTAAAATGAGGCGAGGTTAAGTTTGATATTTCCCAAAAATGCAGCAACCACAAGGCTTATGGCAAGCAACACCGTAAAAACGGGCGCGCGCTCAGGACGCGGCAACCTGCGTCTTTTAACTTTCAGAAAAAGATTTCCAAGCCCGAATAACGCCATTACGGTAAGAAATGAAAATGTGTAAACACCTGCCAGATTTGCAAGGTTACCTTTTGTAACAAATAATATGGAGACGCATAAAATAAAAAAGCCAATAACGATACGATAGCTTATACAATTTTTGTTCTTTCTAAGGAGAAAATTCGGGAAAATCCGATCCAGGGTAATCCGTTCAGCCAGGCCCGTGACACCAATGTAAGAAGTAAGCACAGCACCGCTTAATACGAGTACAGCGTCAATTGAAATGATCCAGTTAAGCCATTCTCCACCAGCATCTTTGCCAATAAAGGAAAGTAATGACTCTTCTTGGCTTCTGATAACTGTCATTGGTAAAATACAAAGGGCGAGAAGGGCGATTAAAGGATTAAAAAAACTTACTACCCCCCACATATTCCTGAGGGTTTTGGGAAAAACGCCTTCCTGTTGTTCTTCCACAAAATTGGCAGAGCTTTCAAAGCCTGAGATGCCCAGCATAGCAGCAGAAAATCCAAAGAACAAGGCAGTAAGTAAACCTCCTGACTGCACAGGCAGATGCCAGTTGGTAGTGAACACAGAAAAACCATGATGAATTAAAAACCAGCAGCAGGCACCGACAAGCAGTGTAAGAGAACATAAATGAAAAATAAAGATGACGACAGCAACTTTTGCCGATTCACCGATACCGTTAATCGCCAATGCCATAAATATGGCGAGCAATACAACAGTAGCGCCTACCAATGGCAAGGCATTAATGATGCCATGCAGGTAGTACATGGCTTCAAATGCAGATATAACAGCCGTTGCCATATAAGAAAGTATAGTAAGGCAAGCGGCCAGAGATGCCATCCGCTTGGAGGTTGTATTTAAAAGCACATTGTAAGCGCCGCCATTTAATGGCAACGCGCCAACGACTTCACCATAAATTTTTCTGAATAGAAACAAAACCAACGATACGATAAGCAATGAGATCCATGCATATTGTCCTGCATAAAGAATAGTAAGAGCCGATACATACAGGCATGATGAGCTGATGTCGTTGCCACAAATTGCGGTCGCCTGAAGCTGATTTAGTTTAGGATGTGCTGTCGTTGGCTGCTTCATATTGATTTATAAAAGTTATGCAATTTAATTATATATGGTTGTATTGCCAGCCCTATAAACAACGTGTAAACATTGTAATTATAAAATTATTAACTTGCTTCTTTTATTCCTTTCCTCAACAGCCACCAGTTAACCAGATAAGCTGTTATAAAACCAATCAGTATTGCAATCTGCATCATAAACCAATAAACAGGATTGGATATTTCTAACCTGCGATGAAAAACCAGGAATACAATTATCGCCATCCAGGCGTACATTCCAATTTGCGAGAATGTAAGAGATAAGGCATCTGGTTTCAGCGCAGCAATAATTGTTTTTCGCGGAAACAAATTTTTCACGGGTTTAATGGCATAGTATTTTGAAAAACATACCGATAATAAATGCGAGAGAGAAATTAATAAACCAGTCTCCATAAAGTTGATTTCCAAATAACGTAACGGGAACAACAATAAAAAAAACTCAGAAGCAAAATCACCCAATGTACACACGCTTCCACAATGCAAAGTCCCAACCACAACGCCTTGCCAGAAAGGCTTTTTGTTCTTCATCCTTTGATTCATTTCCCCGTGATGCCCATTCATTTTTTTATGCTAAGATCTTTCGCCCTGGTGCTTTTCATATCCTCGCTGCGCATTCCTTTATTACCCGCAGACTTTCTTCTAATTTTAAGATATGCAACTATCCCCACGAACCTGAAAGGGATAACCGCCATATAATATGCATTATCGCCATTGGCTGAGGATTCTTCTTTACGACGTCAATTACAATAATTAAAGCATATACAATACACATAATTATTGAAATTATCGCGATGCCTGTAATCATAATCCCGCCTTTGACAAGGTTATTCGTGTATGCCGTTCTTTTCGCTTTGTTTAGTAACTAAAAGTCCCATTCCTAAAGCGATTAAACCAATACATGCAGTGCAAGCCATTTATTTTTTTTTGCTACAAAAAGCGGGTTGTAGTGCATTGCCTTTGCATCAAACGGTCCTCGCGCGCCGTGGTCGCCGGGAACAGGCGCCCATAAATTATTTTGATGATCTTTTCCTTTTGGCTCGTCAGTTTGTTGTCCGTCATAACCGGTTTTCGCTAAATATTTATCGAGATAACCCGGCAAAACTTTATTACCCAGAATGATTTTGTAGGTAGAATATCCATAATAAATTTCCCTCTCATTATGTCTTGCGGCATACAAAACGGCGTTGGCAGCGGCTTCCGGCTCATATATAATTCCCATTGGTTTTGGTTTATTGGGAAGATAGCTTTTTACAAAACCAAACTGTGTTGTATTCATAGCCGGGATTTGCACAATGCTTATTTGTACGCCGGATTTATCATGTAAGAGTTCGGCCCTCACCGATTCAAAAAAACCGTGAATCCCATGCTTTGAACCGCAGTAAGCGCTTTGCAAAGGAATACCCCGGTAAGCCAGGGCGGAGCCGATTAAAATTATTTTTTCTTTATTACGCGGTAACATTCTTTTTAACGCACTCATCGTTCCATACACCTGGCCTAAATAAGTGACATCAGTTACCCGTTTAAACTCCTCCGCATTCATTTTCTTTAAGGGCCCGAATAACGCTTACCATCGCATTGTTTACCCAAACATCAATTGGCCCTAATTTACTTTCGATAAGCTCAGCCGCTTTTTCAACAGCGATGCTATCACTCACATCAGCAATGGCAATTATCGCCTCACCATCTTCTTCTTCAACTTCCTTTGTAGCCGCTTCCAATCCATCTTTTCCGCGTGCTATAAGGCCAACATTATCCCGTGCTCGGCGAACTTTCTTACTATTGCACGACCCAACCCGGCTGATGCACCGGTAATTTGTAAATATTACTATTAGCGATTTAATACTTTACTCTCAGCGATGTCAAATCAAATAGCCATTTCTTTAAGAACATCATGTGTCCATCCATATTTTAATCCGGGAGATTTTTTTGCTTTGGCTACAGCATCATCAATTGATTCGGCTTCAAAAATCAAAGCTCCCTTGATTATCCCTTCATAATCGCAAATACTTTCTGAGGTTACAGACTTGCCTCCATTAACCGGTAGCGCTGCACTTGCGTTTAAGAGTTGTATCCATTCAGTCAAATCTTTAAAATTTTGTGCTCTTTCCTTGCCGGGCACTTCCTGGCCGCCGGTATGACGTGATATTAATAGAAATTTCATTTTTTTATTGATTTTATTGTTTAATCATGTTTCTAATTTTTTAACCTTGCCTTTCCAAAACTTATTGAAATAGCTGATGAATTCCTGCAGCCTAATAAAGCTATCTTGTTTCATGTTTTTGATTTTTTATTGCAAGTATTACATTATAAATTCAGGAGGGTTGTCCTCTGCCGGTAGTTAGTAGTTGCAACAAACTACCTTTAAAATATTGTTCCCACCCTTTCACGCAACCTTCATAACATTCCACTTCGGGAACCAGGCCGACGTGTGTAAGATTTATTTTGCTTGAATTATTCTCAGGCTCGATTTCAAAAACCACATCGGTATTATTCCATTCAGTTTTGTCTTTAAGCCAGGGCAAATAACAATCAGTCACATGCCATACAACTTTCTTGTCCGGAACTGATTCAGTTATCTTGAAGGTTACAAAGATTTCACCAGAGAAGTGGACAGTAAAAGCATCATTTTGTTTTTCTGACTCACCTCCAATATTTTTTACCCACCACTCATTTACATGGTTAATGCTTTCAAATGCATGGTGTGCTGAAGTGTTTGCAGTAATACTGCAGTTGTAATTTTGCGTTTTCATTTTTTGTTGATTTTATTGTTTAATAATATTTCTAATTTTTTAAGCTTGCCTTCCCAGAACTTGTCGAAATAATTGATGAACTCCTGCAACTTGTTAAAGCCATCCTGTTTCAAGAGGCAATATCTCTCCCTGCCAATATTTTCGATAGAAATAAAGTCTGCTGATTCTAAAATTTTAATGTGCTTTGAAACTGCAGGCCTGCTCATATCAAAGTTTTCTGCAAGTGCATTAATAGTTAAACTATTTTTTGAAAGCAGTTGCAATATCTGCCGCCTGCTTGGGTCAGCAATTACCTGGAATGCATCAAACGTTGGTTGCGCCATCGGTTCTTGTGTTTAAAAGGGTATCGATTTTTTTAATGTTTCTCAGCCATCCGTCATCCATAATAGAGTACATATTGAAGTTTTCAATTTCTTTGAAACCGCTATGTACTAATTTAAGTTCGGTGCCGTTGTCTTTTGGAGCCAGTGTCCACACAACAATTGAATCAAGCGTGATCTTTCCTTCACCCGGGCCGCCTTTCCAGGAATACGAAAGTTTTTTAAAAGGAACGATCTCTAAAACCTTGCAATAAATATTGCCGTCAAAATCAAAAGTGGGCATCGGATTAATTTTGAATTGAAAATCATAACCCAGTATCGGTTCAAAATTGTTGGGCATTAACCATTGCGCCATTAGGTCGGAGATGGTTAAATACTCCCAAACATCTTTCGGCGGATGCTGGTA
>JBDTZL010000120.1:0-3054 GCA_040005125.1 Ginsengibacter sp. | reverse complement strand
TATGTATTAAAAGGAAAAATAACGGATGAAAACGGCAATGCTGTTCCTTATGCAAATATTAAAGATAAGACCAGGAATAACGTAACTATTGCAGATACGGCTGGCCGCTTCTCACTTCGGTCGGGCGATAGCAGTATTACAGCCATGGCATCAGCAACCGGCTATGACCCGAAAAGTTTTTCGCTAAATAAAGACATGCAGCCCACAATTGCGCTAAACAAAAGAGGTGCTGAACTCAATGAGGTCGTCGTTACAGGTCTTGGTCAAAGTAAGCGCCATAAAAAATCAGTTTCTGCCTCAAGGGCATCGAATGGAAAAGTTGCCGGTGTTCAAATCACATCTGACAGTTCCCGGCCTTCGGGAGGCTGGGAAAAATTTGATCAGTACTTAAAAGAAAACACATCCCCAATATATAATGAAAACAATGAACGCCTTACAGGAGAAGTTTTTCTTTCATTTACTATAAATAAAAAAGGGAGGCCCAAAAATATTAAAGTGCTGAAGTCATCCTGCGAAGACTGCGAAGAAAAAGCCATACAACTTTTGGAAAATGGCCCCGGTTGGACCGGGAATGAAAATAAACAGGAAACTGTAGTCATAAAATTTTAAAGTAGCCACGAATGGTTTTAGCCACGATTGGTTAGCCACGAGCTACCAACCTCCTGTGTTTTGGCAACATGCTTTTTATCTTTTTCGCCAGGTTATTTTTAAGCTGATACAACAGGAATTTCAAGCCTTATTTCCGGGCAAATCGAAAAGCCATTCTTTTGATAAAATAATAATGGAGATTTATATAATTCTCCATTGAACTTAATATCGTTGTTGTGGTCAATAACCAGCCAATTAAAATATCTGTATTTTCTTTTAATCTGTTCAAAAGTAACGTTCCCATGCCGCATACTTGTTGCCTGCTGTCAACAATTATTACAAACCATTTTTCATTTTTCCCTTATAAATGTCATTTCTCATCCTTCAATTATATCCAAATCATTTTTTAATAAATAATAATTTACATGGGACAAGTTCTTTAGGTAATTGTCCAGGTCAGACATTGTTCTGAAGCTTAATTTCCCGGGGTATTCCTCATTCCACAGCTTACTATATATTTTCTTTCTGCTCAATAGTTTGCTGGGAGGTTTCAAGTATGGTCATTTTTTTTGAATATTGTTTGTCCAATTCGAATCACAGCCTTGATTTGCAATTAATTGATGTTTGTTTGTCAGGCCCCAATGCGCAAAACCCTCGTCGGTAGTAGCTCATTTTTTTCGCCCTACAAATCTTATTACTGAACCTTGCCCATTATGGAATAGCCCTTCACTAAGTTCAATTTCTGTTTCTGCTAATTCTTCAAAATCATAATTTATAAAATCTGACTTTATTTCGTCTATCGAAAAGAGCATTTCAATTTCTTTTGGCCCACCAACGTTCTCATTCTTTGAAATATAGTCAATATGTTTCTTGCTAAATGCTTCAAAGATGATTACACCACCTTTGCGTAAATATTTGTCAAGTGTCTTATGGTATAATGATTTAACGTGTGCCGGAAAATGTGCATAAATAAGAGCAATTGCATCAAATTGCTCAGTGATATAATTCAATGTCTGCAATTCACTAACCTGGTAGTCAATTTTCACTTTATAAGTTTCTGCCAGCCGCAAGGCTTTGTTTTTTCCTTCAACGCTGATATCAAATGCGGAAACTGTCCATCCAAGTTTGGCTGCATAAACTGCGTTACGCCCTTCACCTTCTGCAGGGAAAAGTATTGTCCCAACATTTAACTTCCCCAATTGTTCTTTTAAATAGTTATTAGGTTGTTCGCCATAGGCAAACTCATCTTTACTATATCTGTCATTCCATCTGTCAGTCCAGGAATCTTTCATTTTATCGTATGATTTGTAGGGTTTAGTAAATTGCAGCTAAAGGTACGGCTTTGCTCTGTTATCGTAGTTTGCTACAAATCGAAAAGTGGCGATATTGTGAGTTTATAACTCAGGATTTGTAAGCTTCAATTCAAATGGTATTCAAACATATAAGATGCGTTGCCTTAATATTCTGAGTTGCAAACTCAGGACAGCAACTTTTTTATTATTTGAAGTATCTCAGATTTATAAGAACTACTATCCTTAATATTCAAACTCAGAGTTTTTGCACTGTCCAAAGAATCAGCAATCCTGGAATGTCTGTCATTGTCGTAATTTGAATGGCAACTGAAAAAAAAGAAAGTCCATAATAATAATTGCTTTCTCATAAATGATGTTTCCTTAAAAATGCCATAGCTGTCCGCCCAAATTGCGGATGCTTTTGTTGTACGCTGCCTGGAAAAGCTATAACTTGATAGTTCAACAGAATCTCTCACTTAAAACTTAATCAATGAAAAAGATAATAATGACATTTGCTTTATTTGCTTATGTCGAATTTTTATATGCTCAAGATAAGAATGTAGAGAATGAGATAAAAAACTTAGAGCAATCTGAAGTAAAGGCTGTACTTGAAAAAGATTCAGTGATGCTCTTAAAACTATGGGACAAAGATTACGTTGTTAACTCTCCGGATAACGTGGTCGTTTTCCCTGGCAAGAGCACTTTAGACAGACCTGTACTCAAAAGACCGAAAGTCTCTTTTACCCGCGAAGTCGAGCAAGTTATTATTAAAGGAGATGTTGTTTTTTCAATGGGGAATGAAACAGTGATCCCGTTAGGTGATGATAGGCTCACGGGACAAACTGTTAAAAGAAGATATACTAACATTTGGATGAAAAGAGAAGGAACGTGGAAATTGGTCGCCCGGCATGCAAGTGTGATATGTCAGAACAAATAGTAAGACGTGCAGTCAGAAGTCACATTATTACTGACTTCGGGTAGTAGGCGTACAACGGGCCGCGGCTTTATGCAGGGCGGAATTCCGTCAGTTGGAACCATAGCCAAATTTATAATTTAAAGTTCCTTGTTACCACTATCGCCCGGCAGAATTCCGGAAGCGGGAACTATAGCCGAAGTATACACAACTGCTCATTGTTACCACGTCAGCTACGCTTGCATAAAACCGAATGTTAGC
>JBDTZL010000410.1:0-10337 GCA_040005125.1 Ginsengibacter sp. | reverse complement strand
TTATTGACAGGCTTGAAGAATTGGTACAAAAAGGTTTATCCGCAGCAGTGTATACGCAAACAACGGATGTGGAAGGAGAAGTGAATGGATTTATGACCTACGATAGAAAAGTGATGAAAATGCCTTTGGATAAGCTTAGGCAGGCTAACGAAAAATTATACAATATTTCTGCTCAAATGAATGCAAAAAACTAATGAAAAGATTTTTATAACACTAATTACGCGAATTACACAACCCAATAGGCATCGGATTAAGTGGAGTTCTGCATTCATTCGTGTTTAACAAAGCGATGCAACACAGTTCACGCATCGCTGAATTAAAATTAGATCTTTGAATGATGCGATAGTTACTATCATCTGGTTTAAATATTTTTTTTATAAGCACGCGCCTTTGTTGTAAAAACTATGAAACATATAAATTTTTTGTTGCTGTTATGTTTTGCTGTTGTCTTTACTAACGGTGCGTATACGCAGATGGATAGTATTCCCGCGAATCATATTGCACCTGCACCATTATTCAGAGATCCTGTAACAGACGGGGCTGCAGATCCTGTTCTCGTATGGAACAGGGAAGAAAAAAAATGGTGGATGTTTTATACACAACGTCGTGCAAATGAAGAATCGCCGGATGTGGCTTATTGTTATGGCAATGACATTGGAGTTGCTTCAGGTGAAGGCAACGGGCAAAGGTGGGTGTACCGCGGTGCGTTGAAACTTGAATTTGAAAAAGGCAGAAATACTTTTTGGGCTTCGGATGTAGTATATCATAACAGTGCATATCACATGTTTGTAGTGAATATACAAGGTGTTCGTATTCATTGGGGCGGCAGAGCAAGAATGGCGCACTATGTAAGTAAAAATTTATGGGACTGGAAGTTTATCGGGTTTCTAAAGCTTTCATCAGAAAATGTTATTGATGCATCTCTTATGCAAATGCCAGGTGGAGAATGGCGCATGTGGTATAAAGATGACGCACATGACGCGGTAATTATGATGGCGCGAAGTAAAGATTTGTACAACTGGAGTTTTGATGCGAAACCTGTATTGGGCATTTCGAAACAGGAAGGCCCCAAAATATTTAAGTATGGGGATTATTACTGGATGATAACAGATGAATGGCATGGCATGCGGGTTTATCGGTCAAAAGGTGCCAACACCTGGGAGAAACAAGGCCTTATATTAGACAGTGCATCGCATCGTGCCGAAGACAAGCCGAGTGGCGCGCATGGTGATGTAATTATAGTGAACGATAAAGCGTATGTTTTTTATTTTACGCATCCCGGAAGAAAAACACATTCTGATGGACACATGGATGAAAATGGTATTTATCCATTTAATGAAAGGCGTTCTTCTATACAGGCTGGCTTGCTGGAAATAAAAAACGGTACACTTATTTGCGAACGGGATAAGTCGTTTGATTTCTGGTTAACTAAACCTAAATAATATTTAAGATTAGAAAATGTGGTATTTTATAAAAATAAAAGCTATAAAAAGTTCACTAATACTCCAGTTCCCTCTCCCCAGGAGAGGGGCTGGGGTGAGGTTTTTATTTTCTGTTTTCATGTTGGTTTTACTTTTTTCTTTTCATCAATCAGGAGCGCAACAAAATAATGTAAACGCAACTATCATACAACGTCCTTCAACTGCTACGGCAAATAAATTTTATACAGGCAATAAAGCGCCATTACAGCCATTGAGTTTTTTAAAACTTCCTGTTGGGAGCATTAAGCCCGAAGGATGGATATTAAAATATCTTGAACTGCAGCGTGATGGTTTAACGGGACAACTTGGAAACATAAGCGCATGGCTGGATAAAAATAATAATGCATGGTTCAGTGGCACCGGCCAGGGCGATCATGGATGGGAAGAAGTACCCTATTGGTTGAAAGGTTACGGAGATCTTGGTTACATTTTAAAAGATGAAAAAATTATTACTGAAACAAAATCGTGGCTGAATAAAGTTTTTCAAAGCCAGACACCCGACGGTTATTTTGGTCCGCGTGTAGTAGAAAAGGAACACCAGGATAATAAAGGCATAACACCCGATCTATGGCCAAATATGATTATGCTTTGGTGCATGCAATCTTATTATGAATACAGCAAGGATCAACGCGTAATTCCGTTTATGACAAAATATTTCAAATGGCAAACAACAGTTCCGGATAGTCAATTATTGAAAATATATTGGGAAAACAGCCGGGGTGGCGATAACCTCTATAGTATTTATTGGCTATACGATCACACCGGTGAAAAATGGTTGCTTGATCTTGCTAATAAGATTCACAGGAATACAGCCAATTGGTCACAGGAAAATAATTTACCAAACTGGCACAATGTGAATGTTGCGCAATGTTTCAGGGAACCCGCTACTTATTTCATGCAAGCGAAAGACAGTATTTTTTTAAAAGCCACCTACAATGATTTTTATCTCATCAGGAATTTATACGGGCAGGTGCCGGGGGGTATGTTTGGCGCAGATGAAAATGCACGCAAAGGCTTTGATGATCCCCGCCAGGCAGTGGAAACCTGTGGCATGGTTGAGCAAATGGCTTCGGATGAAATCTTAACCGGGATTACCGGAGATCCAATGTGGGCCGATAATTGCGAAGATGTTGCTTTTAATACTTATCCTGCAGCAGTAATGCCTGATTTCAAAGGGCTGCGGTATTTAACAGCCCCAAACATGGTGGTAAGTGATAGCAAGAACCATGCACCCGGCATTCAGAACGAAGGGCCTTTTTTAATGATGAACCCGTTCAGCAGCCGGTGTTGCCAGCATAATCATTCACAGGGCTGGCCCTATTATGCGGAACATTTATGGATGGCCACACCCGATAATGGTATTGCTGCAATTTTGTACAACAGCAGTGAAGTGAATGCAAAAGTTGGTAACAGCAAAAACAATAATGTTACCCTAAAACAGACGACCAGGTATCCTTTTGATGAGCATATAAAAATAGAAGTAAGCACAACGTCAGCGGTAAATTTTCCATTGTACCTGCGCATACCGGGCTGGTGCGATGCTGCAGGCGTTACAGTAAATAGTGAAGCAATAAATACAAATGCAACTGCAGGTTCATATATACGATTAGAAAATAAATGGAAACAGGGAGACGTTATTGAATTAACGCTTCCAATGCATTTGACAATAAGCGAATGGGCAAAAAATAAAAACAGTATAAGCGTTAATTATGGCCCGCTAACATTCTCATTGAAGATTGAAGAATCTTACGAACAAATGGATAGTAAACAATCTGCAATAGGCGATTCAAAGTGGCAGGCAAATGCAGATCAAACAAAATGGCCGGCTTATGAAATTTACCCGGCCAGTATGTGGAACTATGGTTTACTCTTGAATAAAAAACCGTTGGAAGAACAATTTGAAATTATAAAAAGATCATGGCCTGCAAACGACTACCCGTTTACACCGGATGCCGTGCCTGTTATGATAAAAACAAAAGGAAAAATTATTCCTCAATGGACGCTTGATAAATATGGTTTGTGTGATGTATTGCCGCAAAGCCCGGTAACTGTCACCACCGGAGAAAGAGCAATTGAATTAATACCAATGGGAGCTGCAAGACTACGGATATCAGCATTTCCTGTAGTAAATTAATTGAAAAAATATTGTGTAAGAAAAGGAGAATATCGACAAGGTTTTAATTGCAGGAACATATGAACTAAAAATCTTCAGTATTGCTGTTTGATGTTACTTAATGTGGTAGTAAAGTAATTACTGAAATAAAAATAGCTACAAATTTTTTCTCATAAGCAGTAGTTAGTAAGAGGGAAGATAGAGTTAACCCTGTTCTTAATCTTAAGAAGCAGGCGATCTTCCCTCATTTTTTAAAACATAAAATGAATCTGAACATATGCTAACAACAAACAAAATCTATGTGGGAATGAAAAAGTTTTTTTTCATTCTTACGATAAATACCCTGTTGACGGGTAACCTGCATGCACAAAATGAAAGAGCGGTGTGGAGTAAAGAAAAAGCACATGAGTGGAGCGAAAGACATGGTTGGATAAGGGGTAGTAATTTTATTCCAAGTTCTGCCATCAACCAGTTGGAAATGTGGCAAAAAGAAACTTTTGACCCGGCTACCATTAACCGTGAATTAGGTTTTGCAGAATCAATAGGATTTAATGCCATGCGGGTTTTTTTGCACCATGTGGCATGGCAGGAAGATCCGGAAGGCTTTAAAAAGCGAATGAATACCTATCTTGTAATTTCTGATAAGCATCACATCGGCACCATCTTCGTAATATTTGATGATTGCTGGAGTGATGTTTATAAAGCCGGTACACAGCCCGCACCGAAACCAGGGATCCACAATTCGGGTTGGATAAGGGATCCGGGTACCGCATATCATACAGAGCCCGCATTGGGAGATACATTGGAAAGATATGTAAAAGATATCTTAACCAGTTTTAAGCACGACAGGAGAATTTTATTGTGGGATCTGTACAATGAACCCGGTAATTCTGATTATGGTAATAAAAGTATGGATCTTTTGAAAAAAGTGTTCACATGGAGCAGGCAGGTTAACCCCGATCAGCCATTATCTTCAGGTGTGTGGAAGCCTGAACTTAATGACCTGAATGAATTCCAGTTGAATAATGATGATGTGATTACTTATCACAATTACAGCGATGAAATAGACCATGCCAAAGTTATTGATACGCTAAAAGCTTACGGACGCCCGTTGATTTGTACGGAATATATGGCAAGAACAAGGGGTAGCAAATTTGCCAACATCATGCCTTTACTTAAACGAAACAGGGTAGGTGCTATCAACTGGGGCCTGGTATCAGGTAAAACAAATACGATATATGCATGGGATACGCCTATGCCGGATGGATCTGAGCCGAAAGTTTGGTTTCATGATATCTTTCGCAGAGACGGAACACCTTATAACAGGCAGGAGACTGATCTTATCAGATCATTAACCGGTAAGAACTAATGTTATTTCACGAATGAAAAGATACGAAATGATTACACGGATTACACGAATTATGACCGCGAAAATTTTATTTCAATTCATGTAATCCGTATAATTCGTGTAATTAAAAAAGAAATTATGAAACATATAAGAAGAAAATTCAAATTTTTATTGTTACTTTTTTGTTCGCAACAAATATTTGCACAGGTAAACAAAGCGCCTGCGTATCCGTTAATAACACATGATCCATATTTCAGTATCTGGTCCATGACAGACACTTTAAATGCGTCACCTACCAAACACTGGACAGGAGCTGATCAGCCTTTAACAGGTGAAATAAAAGTTGATGGGAAAACCTATCGTGTTATTGGCGGTAGTGGTAAAGTGCATGAAAATGTTATTCCGGCGGCTGATGATCAAACCTACCAGGTGAAATATAGTGAAAAGAAACCTGCAGATGGATGGGAGAATGTACAATTTAATGATGCAGGCTGGAAGACCGGAATGGCGCCTTTCAGCGATAATAAATCCACACCCGGTACAGGCTGGTTTAGTAAGGACCTTTGGGTGCGCCGAAGCTTTACTTTAAACAAAGTTGATTATGACAAATTATTTTTAAAAATAAAACACGACGATAATACTGAAGTGTACCTGAATGGGGAAAAAATTTATAGTTATGTTGGATGGACCCATAAGTTTATAAATGTTCCTATCGAAGATGCCGTTAAGCAAAAACTAAAAAAAGGCAAAAACATATTGGCCATACATGTAGCCAACACCGCAGGGGGCGCCTACCTGGATGCAGGTATCACTACAGAGCCTGCGATGAGAAAAAATGCAGCGGAAATAATTGCAGAACAAAAAAACGTAACAATAAATGCCACGCAAACGGTTTATAATTTTGCCTGTGGGCCTTTGGATGCTACTATTACATTTACTTCTCCTTTGTTAATTAAAGACCTGGATATTTTATCAAGGCCCGTTTCTTATATTACTTATTCGGTAAAATCAAATGATGGTAACTCCCATGATGTACAACTTTATTTTGGTGCATCAACCGATATTGCTGTTAATACCCCCGGGCAGGAAGTAGCCACTAATGTGTATACGAATTCACAATTGAATATACTTAAAGCGGGAACTGTTCAACAGCCTGTTTTGCAAAAGAAAGGTGATGATCTCCGTATTGACTGGGGTTATATGTATGTTGCTGTGCCCGTTGCTGCCAAAGCCATACAATACATTACAAAGGCAGATGAAACATTAAGCGCTTTCATAAAATTATCTTCTTCCCCAAAGAAGGTGTGGGCCGCTAAATCTGCAGGGAGAAATTTGGTGCTAAATACTTTAATTGATTTAGGTAAAGTAAGCTCAGATGCAAAAGAACAATATTTTTTATTGGGTTATGATGACATTTATTCGATCCAGTATTTCAAACAGAACCTGAGGCCCTGGTGGAACAGGAACGGTGATCAGACTATAGAAAAACAATTATCAAAAGCTGCAACAGGATATAAAGATGTAATGCAAAAATGTGCGGACTGGAATGAAAGCCTGGACAATGATCTTGAAAAAGCAGGTGGTAAAACATATGCTGATCTGTGTATCATTGCTTATCGCCAAAGCATTGCGGCGCATAAGCTGTTGCAAAGCCCCCAGGGGGAACTATTATTCCTTTCGAAAGAAAATTTTAGTAATGGTTCTATCAACACGGTTGATATATCCTATCCTTCAGCGCCTTTGTTCCTGGCGTATAACCCCGAGCTAATGAAAGGGATGTTAAATGGCATTTTTTATTTCAGCGAAAGTGGTAAATGGACAAAATCATTTGCAGCACATGATTTGGGTACTTATCCTCTCGCAAACGGGCAGACATATGGTGAAGGAATGCCCGTTGAGGAATCGGGTAACATGACCATATTAACTGCTGCCATTGCAAAGGCAGAAGGTAATGCGGATTATGCAAAGAAGCACTGGAAAACATTAACGACGTGGACTGATTATTTGGTCAGGGAAGGTTTTGATCCTGCCAACCAGTTATGTACCGATGACTTTGCAGGTCATCTTGCACGAAACGCTAACCTGTCTGTAAAAGCAATTCTAGGTATTGGTTGTTATGGCATGCTCGCCGGTATGCTTGGTATGAAAGACATTGCAAAAAAATATACTGACACGGCAAAGAACATGGCCATACGCTGGATGCCGATGGCTGATGAGGGAGATCATTATGCGCTAACCTTTGAGAAAAATAATACCTGGAGCCAAAAGTATAACATGGTATGGGATAAAGTTTTGGGGCTAAATCTTTTTCCTAAAGAAGTGTATGAAAAAGAAATAAAGTATTATCTCACAAAACAAAATGAATTTGGCTTGCCTTTGGATAGCCGTAAATCGTATACTAAAAGCGACTGGATCATGTGGACTGCAACGCTTACGGATAACCAGCAGGATTTTGAAGCATTCCTTGATCCGGTTTATAAGTACGCTACAGAAACGCCAACGCGAGTCCCTTTAAGCGACTGGCATGAAACGACAGATGGTAAGCAGGTGGGGTTCCAGGCAAGAAGTGTGGTTGGCGGCTATTTTATGAAATTGCTGTATGCAAAATTGAATAAGTAAAAGAACATTGATTTAAAAGTTAAGTCGTGCTTCGGCGCCGTGGAAAGGGTTTTTAGATAGTGAGTAAAGAAGATAATCTTATGAAGTTTAAAATTGCATTGATAAAATGCCTGTTTGTGTCAATCCTGGTTTACGCCGGCCAAATTAGTGCGCAGCACATCAAAGAAGGCGTTAAACTTTCCCACTATGTGTTTAATGAGTTTGCCGGCGGAACTGTTAAAATGAAATCCGGCGAAAAGTATATTCAGATTTTGAATTATAACATCGTTACGGGGGAAATGATATTTAATAATGAAGGAAAATTTCTTGCGATTGCAAATCCTGAAAACGTGGATACTATTTATATTAATAATAGAAGATTTATACCACTGAATGCTAAGTTTTATGAAGTGCTGGTAAACACAAATATGCCTTTACTGCTTGAGTTTACTTCTACGATCAATGAGCCTGGTGTATCTATAGGATATGGCGCTGAATCTAAAACGACCGCATCGCAATCAATGAATTCTTTGATAAGCACCGGGGGCGCTTATGATCTGAAACTGCCTGACGGCTTTACGGTAACACCGGGATATAGTTATTGGATCATGAAAGAAGGAAAGCTGGAAAAGGCAGGAAGCGCCAAACAATTAATAAAAATTTTTCCAGATAAAAAAGATGTTATAAATGATTATGTAAACAAGTACCATACAAATTTTTCCAAAAGAGAGGATATCATAATACTGGTGCAACAAATTGAATGAAATATTTATTCAAGGCCTTGCGAATATTTGTAAAGAAATTATCTGTAAGCTTCCTGTAAGTATTATTCCGATGCTGAAATTTTGTTTTCTTTTATTGTTTTTAGTTGCAGGAAATGCTAAGGCACAACAATCCGTAGACATCTATAAAGGCAGGATAGATACTCTAACGAACAATATTTATCAATATTTCTATGATTCTTCCAACGCACTCTTTTACGAAACAAACCAAATTGCTCCGAATGAAAAGCCGCATTCTTATCTATGGCCTTTGTGCGCTTTAATGCAGGCTGCCAATGAAGCAGAAGCATTAAGGCCGCATAAGGATTATTTGACACGGGTACTAAAGGCGGTTGATCAATATTACACTACAGTTTTGCCGGCACCTGCTTACCAGTCTTATGTTACAAAAGAAGCAAAAGATGACCGGTTTTATGACGATAATCAATGGATCGCCATAGCATTCTTAGATGCTTACAACAGAACTAAAAAACAACGATACCTGGATATTTCCCGGGAACTTTACCGATTTATGATGACGGGATATGATACCGTTTCAGGCGGTGGATTATATTGGAAGGAAGGAGATAAAACAACAAAGAACACCTGTTCAAACGGGCCGGGTATTTTGGTTGCACTAAAGTTGTATAGAATAACCAGTCAACAAACCTATTTGGATACGGCCTTGATTTTATACAAGTGGGTTAATTCACATTTGCGATCTCCGGCAGGTGTTTATTATGATAATATTAAAATTCCTTCGTTGAAAATTGATTCGGCGGTTTATACGTACAACACCGGCACCATGTTACAGGCAAGCGTTTTGTTGTATAATATTACGAAAGAAAAAAAATATTTGCTTGAGGCCCAACGCATTTCCAAAGCCGCTGAAATGATTTTTTATAAGAATAAGAAACTACCGGGTAATTATTGGTTCAATGCAGTTTTGTTGCGTGGCTATATAGAATTATATAAGGTGGATAAAAATAAAGACAGGCTTCATTTTTTTATAGAAGATGCCAACAGGATCTGGCGGGATCAGAAAAACGAAAAAGGAATTGTTGGAGCAAATAAAAAGAGACAGAGCCTGATCGACCAGGCCGCGATGATCGAAATATATGCGAGACTGGCTCAAACTGATTAAAATTAATTATCGGAATATCATTGATAATAAAACAGAAAATAAAAACTATGAAAATAAACAGGGTTTCTATAATTGCAATAACTTTTGCGATCACAATAATTGCAGCGTGTAACAACTCTGCATCAGTTAATGAAAAGATAACTGATTCAACGGCCAGTACAACAGTTATAACTGAAAAAAATATCGGTAATGGTGTCGCTACGTTGGATAAGAAGAATTTTGACACAACTATTGATGACAGGCAAACTAAACTTTATATCCTGAAAAATCATACTGGAATGGAGGCCGCGATTACCAATTATGGTGGGCGGCTCGTGAGCCTGGTAGTCCCTGATAAAAATGGCAAGATGACCGATGTAGTGGTTGGGTTTAAAAGTGTTCAGGATTATGTAAATTCCACAGAACCTTATTTCGGAGCAACTATCGGGCGCTTCGGAAATCGCATTGCCAAAGGAAAATTTTCATTGGATGGCAGGCAATATACTTTGTTTACGAATAATGGTGCAAATACACTGCATGGTGGCAAAAAAGGTTACCAGTCTGTTGTTTGGGATGCAAAGCGACTCAATGATTCTTCTCTTGAACTCACTTATTTGTCAAAAGATATGGAAGAAGGTTTTCCGGGAAACCTTACCATAAAAGTTATTTATTCTTTGACGGGTGATAATGGTTTTAAATGCCAATATGAAGCTACAACTGATAAGGAAACCATCGTTAATCTAACCAATCATGCTTTCTTTAATTTAAATGGAGAAGGCAGCGGAACTATATTAAATCACACAGTCAAAATTTATGCGGATAAATACACCCCGGTTGATTCTGGTCTTATCCCTATAGGCAAGTTGATGCCGGTTGCAGGAACACCGTTTGATTTCACAAATTCAAAAACCAT
>JBDTZL010000406.1:0-10368 GCA_040005125.1 Ginsengibacter sp. | reverse complement strand
CCCCATATCCCAACAAAGTTTTGGCTCACACCATAAACACCGGCCTGGCTGGTACTTTCTCCATGCACGCCCTGCCATTGTTCACTGATCCCGAAAACTCCGGGCTGTCCGGCACTTTTGCTTTCGCCCCATACACCCACAAAATTCTGACTAACGCCCGCGACTCCTGCCTGGTCGATACTTTCGCCATGAACACCCTGCCAGGTGTCACTGAAACCTGCGACCCCAACACCTCCGGCGGTGTTTTCGCCCGATACTGCGGGCGTATTCTTATCATTTGAGTTTCCAATTAAATTGCTCATCAGGTATTTTAAATTTCTATTAAAAGATGTAATTAAATTTTATTGCAGTGAAATCAACACAGGTATTAAATCCTTCCCTGATGTTAATGATTTGAGCGCTTTACCAATAACAGTTCCGAATGCTTTTAGGGGATCTGTTGCTTTCATGGCGTGGCCCGGTGTTGAAGAAGTTGTGAGGAGATCACCTACTCTGATTGCGCCATATTGAGCATCTACCTTACAATAAACTTTACCTACCAATGCAATAGGGGTCCTGTTTTTACTACATGTTTCTTCCTGCCGCCTGTCCAACACTATTCCTGACTTGTAGCTACCTGCCCCTGAAACAACACCTGCTACTTTTGTATCGTAAGGCTGACTGCTTATTCCCAATGCACCACCTTCTTCATCAATCACCATCACCGTACCCGATTCTATATTTTCCATACCAACCACATCAAACTCCTCCGCACAATCGGCTCCTCCAAGAAATACATCACCCTTATTTATAAAAAGATTTCCATCATTAATTACTATGCTGCCGTTTATGTTTGATGCAGGTTTTGTGGTATCTTTTGGATCGGGGCCTTTGCTTACCACGAGGGCGCCATTAAATACACCGGCAAATGTTGCCCCCTGCGCGAAGATGCCTGTATCATTATCACTGAATGCTGTGATTCCCTGCCCGTTTGCGCTGGTTCCAACAATCCCGGATGCCTTATTACTCTGGCCCAGAACCCCGGTGCCTGCATCACTAAAACCTCCTACACCAGCTTCGGGGCCATTACCTTGCACACCCCGTCCTTTTGAGCTGTTATTTGCGCCAAAAACCCCGGTGCCACCGTTTACAAAAGTTAAACCGAATACACCATTACCAGCCGGAGCCCCGCCAACCGGCGCGTTCCCGGTGCCATTGTTGCTTGCAAATACCGCACTTTGCGCTTCGGCGTTGGTAGTCGATAGCAATCCATTGCCTTTATTACTGTAGGCAACAACCCCAACACCCGAGTCACTAAAACCTCCTACTCCTGCTTCGGCGCCGTTGCCCTGAACACCACGGCCTGTATTTGGATTATTATTTGCCCCGAATACTCCTACTCCTTTATCTGTTACAGTAAGGCCAAATACGCCACTACCAGATGGAGGGCTTGCAGTTGCAGTTGAATCATTTCTTCCAAAGACTGCTGATTGCTGGACGTCTGTTGTTTGACCCAATATTGTTGACATTTATTATAGTTTTTTGGTTAAAAATTTCTTTTGAATTTTATTTGATGAAAAAATTACCGTTTAGCAAATGCAGAAAGTTTTCTAATTTTTTTTGTTATTTGTAATCGTATACCCTGCTGTTATTTCTTTTTTAATCTTCTTAATCCCCCGCCGTTTATCGCTTCTCTTCTACCGGTACCTGAATCTTCAATTACGGCATAGGAGGCTGAATCCTGTCCAAAAAAAATCAATTGATAAGAAGCCCAATAAGTATCACCACATCATTCTTTATCATTAATAGAAAGTGTATCGTCATTAATCTTATAATTTCCCGTGTGAAGCGTTTTGCCTGTTAAAGAAAAATTCCGGAACGTACGATCCATTTGCAAATCGAGATAGTCACTTAAGCCATTAGGATAAGATATCCTCCAAATGATCAACAACATTATGTTTTGGAGGCATAAATGTAAAGGCAGCGATTACAAAAAATACTGCTAGTACCTTAATCATAGTTTCATAATAATTTTTTTTATTAATGATTTAAAAATTAATCGTTGTAAAAATAGATTTGCTTTACATGCTCCCTGATAATTAACCGACGAACATATCCTTAAAATCGTCCGAAAAACGATAACAGTATTTTTAAAACAGGCCAGGAAATCAAATGCTTATTTTTCGTAGTTTTATATTACTTAATTTTCATTGATATGTTTCAAGGCTTACAATAATGAAAACGCCTGACCGCCAGCTTAAATATATAATAGATGATAATGAAATTGACCGCTTGGTTATAGAAACAGAAGCTGCAAAATTCTTTTTTTTACAAAAAGCAGCCTCGTGGGCATATCTCCTGGAGGCTTTGGAAATAATTAAAAATTTTACTACGGATATTATTTTTTTGGACATTGAAATGCCTGGCATCAGTGGTATAGAATTACTCAGAAAAAAAATAACTGCATTTGCTTTACCGGTATTTATTACTTCCCATCCTGAGTTTGCCCTTGAGAGCTATGAACTTGATGCATTTGATTACCTGATGAAGCCCGTTTCTCCGGAAAGTTTTGCCAGGTGCACTCTTCGCCTGCATGATTTTTACCAGATGCGCATAAAAACATTTGCATTTGATACTGAACAGGAATCTGATTATATCATTATCAAGCAAGGATACGGCAAATACAAAACACCGGTACATGATATCGCTTACCTGGAAGCAATGAGAGATTATACCCGTATCACCACGGTAACAAAACAGTACCTGGTATTGACAACTTTAAATGGAATTCTGAATAAATTGCGCGCCAATATATTTGTGCGCATACACCACAGTTATGTTGTAAACCGAAAAAAAGCAGATGCTGTGCAAAAAAATAAAGTAACTATTCAGTCACATGTGTTACCGGTAAGGAAACTATATAAATATGCATTGAGTTTTTCTGCCTGATTAATGGATCTCCCTTGCATGATTATTGCATTGTATTTTAATATTAAAACGAAATGAGAAAGTTTTTTTTCATACTGTTTATTTTATCGGCCATTATTGCGGATAAACCTCAGGCACAGGCCCCGGATCTGTCCAAAATTAAAAATGCTAAAGAAAAAATTAAAGCCTGGATTGATTACTGCAGCATGCTCCGGTTAAATAAAAGTGGTGCAAAAAATAATTATATTGTATTGCAGGAAGCCGGATTAAAAGGACTGCAGTTGGTAAAAGAAGATGATGCAGAAGACCGTGCAAGCTTTTTTTTATATGCAGCTCTCGGATATTATTACCAGATAAAATTTGACAGCGCACAATATTTTTTTTACCAAAGCCTGCATAGTGCACAGCTTGCAAAATCGGCCAAACTTATTGCAGGAGCTGCTGAGGCGCTCATGAGTATAAATTTCCAGTTGCAACAACCTGGTAAAGTTGATGACTGCAAAAATATTCTTCAATCTATAGCAGACACTACAAAAAACAGCGCCATACTACAGGATATCTATTCAGCTTTCGGAAGTTATTACCAGCAAAAGTCTTATTATAGTACGGCCCAGGATTATTTTATTAAGAGCATTCAGCTTCGTGAAAAAGAAGTTGATACCGCCCAGAATCCTAAAACAAAATTTGATTATGCAATTCAATGCGACCAGCTTTCCAAATTATATCTTAATACAGACATGGCCGACAAAAGCCTCTCTGCGTTAAGAAAGGGAGAGCGTTTTGCAGATATATCACCTGTTGTAAGCAATCGTTTATTAAGTTCTTTTGTGGAAGCTTTTACTACATCAGGCAATATTGATTCTGCGCTATATTATAATAATCAACTGGAAATACATACAAAGAACCAGTCCATATTTCCGTCCGAGATAGTTTCTTCCAGCCTCAACATTGCAATATATTATATAAATCACAGGCAATATGATCAATCACTTCCCTATGTAAATAAAGGAGATTCGCTTGCAGCAGTTATTCAATCACCATTTTTGATCTTCCAGGCACAGATGACAAAGGGAAGATACCTGGAAGAAACCGGGAAATTCGAACAGGCCATTTCTTTGTTATCACTGGCATTGCCTGTTGCCCAACAACTCAACAAAGAATTATATTCCAACATAATAAATTACATAGCACTTGCTTATAAAGGTATGGGCAATGCACAATCTGCTTTACAATACTATGAGCAATATGTACAGATACAGGATACGCTAACCAAAGGAAAAATTTCCAGGACCTTTGCTGATCTTGAAACACATTATCAAACCAATGAAAAGGAAGATCGTATCGTATCGTTGAACCAGAAAAATGAGCTGGATTTACTGGAACTCAAACAAGCTTCTAATACAAGAACATTATTGATCCTGGGGTTGATCAGCCTGGGAATTTTTTCGCTGCTGCTTTATTTTATTTACCGCAATAAGGAAAAGCTTAATAAAATACTTAACCAACGCAACCGGCAGCTTGATGAGCTTAACGGCCAGCTTTCCATTGCCAATGATACCAAAGCAAGGCTCTTTGGCGTTATCAGCCATGATTTGCGCACACCGGTAAGCAGGATTGTACAGTTGCTCCATCTACAAAAAGAGAACCCCGGATATTTTAATAATGAATTACGCAGGCAACATGAAGACAGGTTAAAGAAAGCTTCTGAAAATGTGCTGGAGACAATGGAAGATCTTTTATTATGGAGCAAAAGCCAGATGAACAATTTCAATCCGGAATACAAAGAAGTGAACATAGCGTTATTGCTGTTGCAGGAAATGGAACTTTTTGAAGAGCAGATTAAGGAAAAAGACCTGCATATGAACATACAGGTTAGCCCCGAAATTTCGCAGAATACAGATGAAAACTTTATAGCAGTCATACTAAGAAATTTAATACAGAATGCCATCAGCCAATGTGATAATAAAGCCAATATTACTATTCTTGCAGATTCAAATACAATCTCCATTACAAATCCTTCAGCCAATAAGAATGCTGCAGGTCTGAATTCAGTACTGCAACAAAGTGAAGTCAGCAGCAAGGGTTCGGGTCTTGGCCTGCAAATAGTGAAAGACCTTGCTACAAGGCTCGATCTTAAAATATTCTATCAACAGAAGGATGAATATAGCATTACGGCAGTATTGAGTTGGATATAAATTTCATTAACCCATTCCAAAAAAACTCGTCAGGTATTTCAAAAACCTGTGAGGTCTTCAAACCAAATTTTTTTACTATTATTCCAGTCACCATTGTAATTTATGGTAAGCTCCTCTCCTTTCTTAATTGGCCTTATTGTTTTAATTTGAATGGTTTCTTTGTCGAAATGCATGAAATATTCACAATTACTTTCATAACTATGATTGTAAAGAGGCACAAGCCCCAGCGCCATACAGCATTCATCTTTATCGTTCCCCCACTCAAAAATATAATCATGAAGCAAAGTCTTATCAATATGTATCCTGTCTGCACTGCTCATAACTATTACCGGCGCCTCCTCAACAATCACATCTGCAGCAATTTTTTCTTTTGTAAAAACACCCCTGCCCTTTGCCTTCGTATGTTTTAAATATAAATATGGGTTTATCATTTTATTAGGTGAATAACTATTGTAAAATAAATTAATTTGCGACATAGTTTAAATAAACAATGCCCGAAGAAGAAATTATCATACAGGAACAATATGAAGAAGTGCTGAAAACCGGCAATGAAAAGGCTATCGGTGATTTTTTGAATAAGCAAAACATAAGCGATGTTGCTGAACTGGTTGAGGAAAATGAAGAAACGGAAATTGAAATTTTTTTACAGCTTTCCATTCACCGGGCTGCCAGCCTTTTTAAAATCCTGGAGCACTCCAATCAAAAAAGAATAATTAAAGATCTTCCTCCTCACAAAAGCGCCGAACTTCTCAATGAAATGCAGCCTGATGACAGGACTGCCTTTTTGGAAGACCTGCCCAATGAAGTAGTAAGGGAACTGGTGAAGACACTCAAGCCGGAAGAAAGAAAAGTTACGCTTTCTTTATTGGGTTATCCTGAAAACAGTGTCGGGCGCCTGATGACACCCGACTATGTGTATGTGCGTGAATACAATACTGTTGCCGAAGTGCTGGATATAATAAGGCATGTTGGAAAGAATACGGAAACCATAGATGTAATTTATGTGATTAACAAGCATGGCGAATTGCTGGATGATATCAGGATAAGAGAATTTATATTGGCCCATCCGGATAAAAAAGTAAGTGAAATGATGGATGGCAGGTTTATCGAACTGAATGTGAACGATGACCAGGAAAAAGCCAACGAGGTTTTCAAAATGAATAATCGTGTAGCCCTGCCCGTTGTAGATGATTATAATGTACTGCTGGGTATCATAACAATTGATGATGTGCTTTGGGTAACCAACGAAGAGTTTAGTGAGGATATTCAAAAAATAGGTGGTGCCGAAGCATTGGATCAGCCATACCTGGAAACACCACTTTTTAGCCTGGTAAAGAAAAGAGTGGGCTGGCTCATTATACTTTTTTTAAGCGAGATGCTTACCGCAACTGCTATGGCATTTTATAATGATGAATTGGCAAAAGTTATCGTGCTTACAAATTTTATTCCGCTCATCATGAGCAGCGGTGGTAACAGTGGCTCACAGGCTTCCACGTTAATCATACAGGCTATGGCGCTTGGACAGGTTACTATAGCTGATTGGTGGCGGGTCATGCGCCGTGAGATTTTATCAGGCTTGATACTGGGAGCCATTTTAGGCATGATTGGATTTCTGAGAATTTCCCTTTGGAGCCTCCTTATGCATCATGGAATTATGACTGATATTTATGGATTACATTGGTTCCTGATTGCGCTTAGTGTAAGTTTCTCTTTGGTTGGGGTTGTGCTTTGGGGATCTTTTTCAGGCAGTATGCTGCCTATTCTTTTAAAGAAATTAGGCGCCGATCCTGCATCTTCTTCTGCGCCATTTGTGGCAACGCTTGTGGATGTTACAGGCCTGATTATCTTTTTTAATGTGGCACTTTATTTTTTAAAGGGTAATGGACTCTAATGCTGTAAAATGGCCAAAGATAATAACACGAATTTTACTCTACTGCGCAAGGAGTAAAAAAGTGAATTGATTTTCCGGCACTTTTATACATTAAATCCCTACAGCAAACCTTAGTAGAATGAACTTCATTAATGATCAACCTTATTACCTTATTACCAATAATTACAATATATAAGAGTCAATCATTTGATAAGGTAATGAGGTAATAACTATTCAATAAGTCACTTTCTACTAAGGTTTAAAATCCAATGAGTTTATCCACTTTCACTTTAAAAGTCAGCACCTTGACATTTTGAAATTAAGTATTTTAAAATGTCACTAATTTATCCCTTGTGAAATATAACCAGTTACACGAATTTCTTTGCAGCATTTATTTATTCGTATAACTTGTCTGCCGCCAGGCAGGTTCGCATTTGTGTAACAAATATTACGCTAAAACCATGAAAATTTTAATCGCATCGATATTATTTCTTATTTTCTTATTTCTTGCAGGCATCCATGTGTATTGGGGTATCGGCGGTAAGTGGGGTGTTGATAGTACAATTCCAACAAAAGAGAACAATAAAAAGGTAATAAACCCGGGGCCATTTGAATGTTTTGTTGTGGCCTTGGGACTTATTGGTTTTGGAGCTTTTTGTTTAATAAAAGCCGGGGTTATTGTATTTCACCTGCCTCGCTGGTTATTAAATTACGGGCTTTGGATAATCATAGCCATATTTCTTTTAAGGGCCATTGGAGAATTTAGATATGTTGGATTTTTCAAGAAAGTCAACACCACAAAATTTGGAAAAATGGATACAAAATATTACTCGCCTTTATGTTTGTTCATCGCTGTTTCAGGAATAATCTTAGAACTCATGAGTTAAAAGAATTTGCCGGGCCCAAATTTCTATTGATACCCCATTGCCTGTAGCCGAAACAACTCCGCATATTTACCTTTCATTTGTAACAATTCTTCATGACTACCTGTTTCCAATATCTCTCCTTTATCCAGTACCAAAATACGATCGGCCATGCGTACTGTAGAAAAGCGATGTGATATGAGAACTGATGACCTGCCTTTTGTTAAATCAGCAAAACGTTGAAAAACTTCATACTCTGCTCTTGCATCGAGAGCAGCCGTAGGTTCATCCAGGATCATTAACTGGGCATCTCTCATATAAGCCCTTGCCAGTGCTACCTTTTGCCATTCTCCGCCTGATAGCTCAACGCCTTCATTAAAACGACGGCCCAATTGCTGCTCATATTTATTCGGAAGTTTTTCAGCAATTAAATCTGCAAGGCTTTGCTGCGCAGATGTTACAATAAGCTTATGATTTTCTTTTTCGGCTATATTTCCTGTTGCGATATTCTGACCAATCGTCATTTGAAAACGCAGGTAATCCTGGAAAATAATTCCGATTTGCATTCTCATGTCATTGATATCATACTCACGAAGGTCATGTCCGTCCAATAAAATTCGCCCCTCTGTTGGTTCATACAACCTTGCCAGTAGTTTAACCAATGTTGTTTTGCCTGCGCCATTCTCACCTACTAACGCAAGTTTTTCACCTACGTGAAGTGTAAAGTTTAAATGACGGTTGGCCCATGTTTCCGAATTACTGTATTTATAGCCAACATCTTCAAATGTAAATCCCCGCTGTATGGGTTTAGGAAAAGGCCTTGGATTGGAAGACAAAACAATCCGGGATTTTATTTCAAAAAATTCAAAGAAGTCGCTCAGGTACATTGCTCCCTGCGATACACTTGTAAAACGGTTCAGAATGCCTTCGAGCAGGCTTCTTAGTTGCCTGAAAGAGCCTGCTAAAAATGTAAGGTCACCAATGGATATTTTACCGCTGATCGCTTTAAATATTATAAATATATACGCCAGGTAATATCCTAAAGAGCCCAGCATAGAAAAGAACGTTCCCCACACAGAACGGCGAATAACAAGAATGCGGTTATCATTATAAAACCTTGATGATAATTCACGAAACCTGCCAATAATAAAATCTGATAAATTAAATATTTTTACCTCTTTGGCAGTTTCGTCACTGGCTCCCAGGAACCGCACATAATCCAGTTCCCTTCGCTCAGGTGTTTGCCTGCGGCTAAGAGCATAACTCTGATCATTAAAATAAGCTTCTCCCAAAAATGCGGGTATCACAGCAAATAGTAATAAGATAATAAGCCACGGATTGAATACCACTAAACCTGCTGCTAAAAAACCCATAGTTATCAGGTCCTGTAGCTGGCTCAATACCTGTGAAAGCAATATTGTACGCCCAATGGTTTGTTGCCTGGCCCTTTCCATCTTATCATAAAAGGCCGAGTCTTCAAATTGATCCAGGTCTAAAGTAGCGGCATGAGCTATGATCTTTATCGAAGTATGATTGGAGAATAAATCACCAAGCAAACTATCCATTAATGTTATAGCCCTGTTCAAACCGTCTGATAATATGGCCAGGAGAAATTCAATTATCACCAGTTCCCATAAGTGATGATGAGAGGCGCTTTCTTTGCCGTGGCTCATCTGTACTACCTGGTCAATAATAAGCTTGCCTACATATAAAATAGCAACCGGTGTTGAAGACTTAATAATACGCAGCACCGCATTCGCAATGGTCATAGAAGGGCTCGTCTGCCATACTAATTTAAAAAATTTTGGGAGGTTGCGCAGTGCTGCAAGCCGCTGTTTAAAAGTTAAAGGCGTGACTGCAGGTTTAGTTGTTTTTCTATTTTTAAAGAAGTCGCTCCAAAAAGCCATATGCAATATTATCAAAGTTAGCAGGGAAATATATACATGATATGAGAAAAAATATTAATGCCTTTTCTTTGTAAGACTCAGGTGAAGCCATAAATAAGACTTTTATCCATTTATTGATGGTGAAAACGATTATTTACCGATGTGCCAGCCTCTTTTGATTGCAAAATAAAAGCAATGATCCTATCGTCTGACAATGCCTGCTGACGCGCACTTTCATATAATACGTTTTTATGTTTTGGCTCTGCCATTACGCGATCAGGCTTTTGATAAAATATGAAACGCAATGGCGCAGCATTATCCTTGTTGTTAGGAGAAGTTGATTGCATTTGTTTCCATGCATTTCGAAATGATTCCCCTAAGGCAACGATATCTGTTTTATTATTAATAATAACCACGAAATTTTCTGTTGCAATATGATTGATGATCTGTCCTATCTCCCATTGCAGCCCGGCACGTTCTGTAGTATAATCGCAGGCATCAATTATCGCAAAATCCGTCCTATTAAACAATAATGCGACACACTGCTGCCAGATAGTGTCTGTGCATAAAAAAACATTGGCAGGATAAGCTCCTGTAAAATAATTTTCTGTCAGCAGCCCTTTTGTTTTGGGCGGTAAAGGTTTCCC
>JBDTZL010000346.1:0-10415 GCA_040005125.1 Ginsengibacter sp. | reverse complement strand
GAAAGAAGAGTAGAAATGGCATTTGAAGAACAACGTTATCATGATGCACGCAGGTGGATGATAGCACCCGTGACTTTAGGAAGACAGGTACAATTTATAAAAGTTTTAGGAAAGCTTAAAGCGGGCGCCAGTGTGCCTGTACCGTATCGTCATGATATTTCTCTTTATAATTATAGCTATGCAGTTCAGGAAAATCAACAACTGGAGAACCGCACGTGGAAAGATAAAATGTACTTCAGGCCAATTGGTCGCGATGAGGTAAATAGAAATGCAAAGCTTATTCAAAATCCCGACTATCAATAGATAAGGAAATTACATAAATAATTACTTTTAACCTATACCGGTTGTAAAAGACTGGTATAGGTTTTTTAATTTTGATCATATTCAAGAATACATATTTTGTTCAAAAATTGTGGTTTTTATATTATAGGTATTGTACTGGCAATTGCTGTAACGCGTTGTAATAATAATTCTTCCAAAGAAGAAAAAACTTCGCCGGCACCACACCTTTTTACGTTATTGTCTCCCGCTGATACTCATATTGATTTTAGTAATGACCTTGTTGAAGGGTTGAATACAAATGTGTTGATGTACGAATATTTTTACAATGGTGGCGGGGTAGCCGTCGGCGATGTAAACAACGATGGCTTGCAGGATATCTATTTTTCAAGCAACCTTGGCAACAATAAATTATACCTCAATAAAGGAGGCATGAAATTCCAGGATATTACTGTTGCTGCCGGAGTGCAGGCAAGGCAAGGCCCGTGGAAAACCGGTATTACTATGGCAGATGTGAACGGCGATGGCAAAACGGATATCTATGTTTGTTATTCAGGCAAACTGCCACCCGCTAAACGGGCCAACCAATTATTCATTAACACCGGTAATGATGCCAATGGTATACCCACGTTTAGTGAACAGGCTGCGCAATATGGCCTTGCAGATACTGGATTCAGTACCCAGGCTTATTTTTTTGATTACGATCGTGACGGCGATCTTGATATGTTTTTGCTCAATCATAATCCCGATAACCTCCCTGTTTTAGATGAAGCCTCCACATTTGCCTTGCTCAAAAATAAAGATGGCAATACCGGTGTCAAATTATATAGAAATGATAATAACCATTTTACCGAGGTAACAGAAAAAGCAGGCATTAGCAGTTCTGCATTAACCTATGGTTTAAGTGCGGGCATTGCTGATATTAATAAAGACGGCTGGCCCGATATTTATATAAGTAATGATTATGGCGTTCCCGATTATTTATACATCAATAATAAAGATGGAACATTTACCAATAAGCTGCAATCCGGCATGGGTCATATCAGTCATTTTTCCATGGGCGATAATGTATCTGATATCAACAACGATGGACTGCCCGACATTTTTACTCTGGACATGTTGCCGGAAGATAACCACCGCCAAAAATTATTATTTGCCCCCGATAATTATGAAAAATTTGACTTAAGCCTCCGCAGCGGCTTTTATTACCAGTACATGCGCAACATGCTGCAGTTAAATAATGGTGACGGAACCTTTAGTGAGATAGGACAGTTAGCCGGTATCTCAAATACGGACTGGAGCTGGTCACCATTGTTTGCAGATTATGACAATGATGGCTGGAAAGACCTCTATGTGACCAACGGTTATCTGCGGGATTTTACCAACATGGATTTTATGAAGTACATGAATGATTTTATACAGGAAAAAGGAAGATTAAAAAAAGAGGATGTGTTGGAAATCGTAAAGGAAATGCCTTCCTCAAACGTGTTGAATTATATGTACAAAAATAACGGTGACCTTACATTCAGTGATGTAGCCAAACAGTGGGGCCTGGGTACACCAGCCAATAGTAATGGCGCGGCCTACGCTGATCTGGATAATGATGGCGACCTTGATCTGATTGTAAACAATATAAACAAGCCTGCCTTTATTTATCGAAATGAATCAGGCAGCCAGCTTAAAAACAATTATCTGCAGGTTAGGTTGCAAGGGGCACAAAAAAATACTGATGGCATTGGGGCAAAGCTTTCTATTTATAACAAAGAAAAACAACAATATTTAGAGCAAATGCCGGCGAGGGGATATCAATCAACTGTATCCTCCATAATGCATTTTGGCCTGGGTAAGGACACGGCAATTGATTCATTAAAAATAGTTTGGCAAAGTGGTAAGGAGCAGGTGCTCAAAAATATCAAGGCCAACCAGCTTATCACTCTAAATGAAAAAGATGCTACACTCAATCGCCTGGTTCCAAATATTATAAAACCGATATTCCGGGAAACAAAACCCTTTATAAATTATCACAACGCGGCAAATAATTTAAATGATTTTAAGCGGCAGCCATTGCTCGTAAACCCACTTTCTTTTACTGGCCCCTGCCTGGCTAAAGCCGATGTAAATGGTGATGGGCTGGAAGATATTTATGCAGGCGGAGGCAGCGGCCAGGCAGGCGTTTTATATATTCAGCAAAAAGATAAGAGCTTTATAAAAAAAGAAACCACTTCTTTTGATGCTGATAAATTATCTGAAGATGCAGATGCACTTTTTGTTGATGTAAACAATGATGGATTTAAAGATCTGTATGTCGTTAGCGGTGGTTATAATAATTATACGGCGGGAGATGTTTTGTTGCAGGACAGATTATATTTAAATGATGGAAAGGGCAATTTTACAAAAGCCGCAAATGCATTACCACCAATGCTTGTAAGTAAAAGTTGCGTGCGTGCAACAGATGTAAATGGAGATGGTTTCATTGACCTTTTTGTTGGCGGTAGAAATATTCCCGGCCGGTATCCTGAAACTCCTCAAAGCTTTTTGCTGATCAATGATGGCAAAGGAAATTTTACAGATAAGATAGCGTTGCTGGCTCCACAACTTCAAAAAACCGGTATGGTAACCGATGCTGCATGGTTTGATATTAACAACGATAAAAGGCCTGACCTCGTTGTAGTAGGAGAGTGGATGCCTGTATCGGTGTTTGTGAATATCAATGGAAAGTTAGAAAATAAAACCTCCTCGTATTTCAATAAAGAATACAGCGGCTGGTGGAATAAATTATTGGTTGCTGATTTAAATGGTGATGGTAAACAGGATCTGGTAATTGGTAATATGGGCTTAAATACACAGTGCAAAGTGAGCGCTGCAGAACCGGCTGAAATGTTTTATAAAGATTTTGATAATAACGGATCCGTCGATCCTATTCTTTGCTTTTATATTCAGCATAAAAGTTATCCTTACGTAAGCCGTGATGAGTTGCTGGATCAAATGAGCAGCATGCGTACAAAATTTACAGATTATAAAACTTATGCGGATGCGACAATGAAAGATATTTTTACGGCTGATGAATTGAAAAATGCCGGGCACCTGGCAGCAAATGATTTAAATACAACATACTTTGAAAGTAGCCCCGATGGAAAGTTTCACGAAAAATCTTTGCCTGTGCAGGCGCAATTTTCACCGGTGTTTACGATAACTTTACTGGACTATGATAAAGATGGGAAAGAGGACTTGTTGTTGTGTGGAAATATTAACCATGCACGTTTGCGTTTTGGAAAATGCGACGCCAATTTTGGCATGCTGTTAAAAGGAGATGGCAAAGGCAATTTCAGTTATATAGATCAGCAACGATCTGGTTTTCACATTTGGGGCGATGTGCGCAGTGTTCTTGATGTAAATGGTGTCTTATTATTTGGCATCAACCAGGATCAGGTTAAAGCGTATAAATTAAAGTGATTTTTTAAGCAGGTATATCCTTGAATACACACATTACCACTGGCTCAATTTTTTATTAAGATAAATGAATGATGGAACATTGTTGTACTTAAATAATTTTATTACCATGAAACAACAATTAACGAAACATAATAAAAAAATCAGTGTAAATATTTCCCGGCCTATATTTCTTTTTACTGGCTTAATTGTGATACTGTCTTCCTGCAAACACAAAGAAGATTTACCAAAATTTGGCAATAAAGATATCAGCGGAGTCATTACTAAAATGGCGGATATCATGTTGCACGATATTACAAATCCGCCATTAGCCGCGCGATTTTTTTCCTATGCTTGTTTAGCAGGCTATGAAGTCGTATCTCAGAATGATAACAAGTTTGAGAGCATGTATGGTATATTAAAAGACTATCCGCAAATAAAAAAACCTGATTCTGTTCAGGGTGCCAATTACCGGTTAGCCGCATTGCTCGCCATGATGGAAACAGCAAAGAAAATGCAGCCTTCGGGAAAATTAATGGAGGCTTTCGAAGAAAAATTTATTGACTCATGCAAGGGGGCCGGTTTCAATGATGATGTTCTAAACAGTTCAAGGGATTATGCACTCATCATCAGCCGGCAAATGCTTGCTTATGCCAAAGACGACGGATATAATAAAATCAGCAATCTTCCGAGATATACACCGCTTAACACCGATGGTTCCTGGTATCCCACACCGCCCGGTTTTATGGCCGCAATTGAACCATACTTTAATATGGTGCGTTCATTTACGCTCGACTCTGCCGCACAATTTAAGTCGGTACCACCGGTTGCTTACAGTGTAAAGATTGGTTCACCATTTTATATATTAACGGCAGCAGTGTATAAAGAAGGAAATGAATTAAAGGAAGATCACAGGGTTATTGCCGCATTCTGGGATTGTAACCCATTTGCCATACAGGATGCCGGACATCTTCAATATGGCTTTAAAAAGATTTCACCCGGTGCACATTGGTTAGGCATTACAGGAATTGCCTGCCTGAAGGCGAACAAGAACTTTGAGGAGACCATGGAGATCTATACTGCTGTTAGCATCGGGTTAATGGATGCCTTTATCTGCTGTTGGGATGAAAAATACAGGAGCAACCGCATTCGACCTGAGACCGCCATACGTAAATTAATAGATCCGCAATGGGCGCCATTATTACAAACACCTCCGTTCCCGGAATACCTCAGCGGCCATTCCTACATTTCTACTGCGTCCTCAATAATTCTCACACACTATTTTGGCGATAACTTTTCTTATACCGACAGTGTTGAAGTTTCTTATGGCTTACCTCCCAGGGCATTCAAATCTTTTCGGCAGGCTTCCAATGAAGCGGCCATATCAAGGTTTTACGGCGGCATACATTTTATGGATGCAATAGTAGAAGGCCAGCACGAGGGTACAAAAGTGGGTGAGTGGGTATTACAAAAACTAAATGTTCATTGAATTTTGCCGGTCCTTACTACTACAATTTTGCAAAGACGGGCGGATATTTTTACGTATACCCGCTCATGTAATGAATGTATTATTACAGCAATAAACATGCATGCAACTGAATATTACCGTCTTATTTTATAAAAAATATAAATAGAATTACATTGAAAAAAATCATCATTATTATTTTCCTGCTATCCGGAACCGGAAAACTTTTAGCTCAATCCCAGGAACCGCCTGCCTTTTGGGAAAATGAATTTATAAATGAGCGCAACCGTGAACTCATGCATGCCACTTATTTCGCGTATGAAAATAAGGACCTGGCGCTTCAGGATGATATCCAACAATCAAAATACTTTCAGTCTTTGAATGGTAACTGGAAATTCAAATGGGTCGACAAACCTTCCGATCGCCCCTTAGGGTTTTGGCAAACAAATTATAATGACAATCCTTGGGTGAATTTTAAAGTACCGGCAACCTGGGAAGTGAACGGCTACGGCATTCCGATCTATACCAATATCCGTTACGACTTTGATTATTTAATAAAACCCAATCCACCGCATGTGCCGGAGCAATATAACCCGGTCGGATCATATCGGAAAGAAATAATGATCGATAAAAACTGGAAAGGAAAAGACATTTACATCCAGTTTGGCGCGGTACGTTCCTGTTTTTATTTATGGGTAAATGGTCAATGGGTGGGATACAGCGAAGACAGTAAACTTCCGGCCGAATTTAATATTACGCGATATGTAAAACCCGGCCAAAAAAATCTCGTAGCCTTCCAGGTATATCGCTGGAGCGATGGTAGTTATCTTGAGGACCAGGATATGTGGCGGCTTGCAGGCGTAAACCGTGATGTGAATATGTATGCCCGTAACCCGGTTCATATTCGCGATGTACAGATCATTCCTGACTTGACAGATAATTATAATAATGGGCAATTAAATATCAGCCTTGATTTTCTAAATAACAACGACCCCGCATTAAAAAATTATACAGCAACTTTTGAATTATTGGATTCATCCGGCTTGTCACTCACGAAAACCTCTACGCGGCTGGATGATTCTGTAAAATTTAAAAATATTGTAATCTCTCTCAAGGATCCAAAAAAATGGTCAGCGGAAACACCATATTTATATACAGTGCTTACTACATTAACAGACGGCCACGGCAAATTGACAGAAGTCATTCCTCAAAAGACCGGGTTTAGAAAAGTAGAAATAAAAGATGGCGTATTGTATGTGAATGGCAGGGCTATTTTAATAAAAGGTGTCAACCGGCATGAAATGGATCCGTTTACCGGCCAGGTGATCAGTAAGGAGCGAATGGAGCAGGATGTGAGGATCATGAAAGAAAATAACATAAATGCGGTGCGGACTTCCCATTATCCCAATGATCCTTACTGGTGCACTTTATGCGACAGGTATGGGCTATATGTAGTGGATGAGGCTAACCTCGAAACGCATGGAATGGGTTTTGGAGCTAATTCTTTATCTAAAAAGCCGGATTGGTTCTTACAACATTTTCAGCGTGATTCACGCGCTGTAGAACGTGATAAGAATCATACCAGTGTTATCATCTGGTCAATGGGTAATGAAGCCGGGATGGGCGTAAATTTTGAAAAATGTTATGAATGGGTCAGGCATCGTGACCCGTCAAGGCCTGTAGAATATGAGCCGGCAAGTGCAACTTCCTATTCTGATATTTATTGCCCTATGTATCCTTCTCCTGATGATATGGTGTATCATGTGAAACATGACAGTGCCAGTAATCATAAGCCATTTATATTGGTTGAATATGCGCATGCTATGGGTAATACAGACGGCAATTTCAATGACTACTGGGACACCATCCGAAAATATTACCCTCATATGCAGGGGGGCTATATCTGGGATTTTGTAGATCAGGGATTTCAAAAAATAACCGATAGGGGTGATACCATCTGGGCTTATGGTGGAGATTATGGAGTAAATATGCCAAGCGATGCAAATTTTAATTGTAACGGTCTTGTAGCACCTGATCGAAGCTTGCATCCCCAGATACTGGAAGTAAAAAAGGAATATCAAAACATATTTACATTTCCAGTTGATATGGTAGCGGGAAAGATAAAAGTGTACAATGAAAATTTTTTTAAAGACCTTCAGGATGTATCTCTTGAGTGGGAACTGGTGATGAATGGAAATATTATTCAAAAGGGTACATACGAATCATTGAATGTACCACCACGGGATAGCGCTTCGGTTGATTTGCATTACACCCTGCCTCCGGCTTCTAACAAAGAATTTTTCCTGAATGTTTATTACAAAACAAAAACTGCTGAAGGACTTGTACCGGCTGGCTGGCAAATTGCCAAAGACCAATTGATACTTTTCAGTCATTTACAAAATGCAAATACGGTGCCTATCTCGGATAACTTATATTCCAAGGTATCCGATAGCTTTATAGCAGTTAGCAATAGGAAGGTGAAATTTATTTTCAGTCACCAGGATGGATTATTACAACAGTATGTTGTTGATGGTAAGAATTTTCTTAAGGAAGGATATGATTTAAAGCCTAACTTCTGGCGGCCGCCCACCGACAATGATTTCGGTGCCGGCTTGCAGGGAAAATTGCAATGCTGGAAAAGAGCCAGCCATAATTATGTGTTGCTTGGGTTTAATATGGATTCTTCGAATGCTAAAATAATAAAAATAAACATGCATTATTCCCTTCCTGATGTGTATGCGCTACTCGATATAAATTATGAATTGAACGGGGATGGCATTATTAAAGTGAATGAATTAATGCATGCGGATAGTTCTAAGAGAGAGCCAATGTTGTTTAAGTTTGGCATGCAACTGATGCTTCCCAAAGGATATAACCAGATGGAATGGTATGGCCGGGGGCCTTCTGAAAATTACTGGGACCGTAAGGACGAAGCGTTTGTTGGCTTGTACAAGATGAATGTTCACGATCAGTTTCATCCTTACTTACGGCCACAGGAAACAGGAAATAAAACCGATGTAAGGTGGGTTAAATTAACTGATGAAAATGGCAGAGGGTTACTAATAAGCGGAGATACCGTATTAAATATTGCAGCCCGCCATTTCCTGGATGAAGATTTGGATGACGGCCTTGAAAAGCATAACCGTCATTTTGGTGAACTGAAAGAAAGAGATATGACTGTATTAAATATCGACCTGGAACAAACAGGTGTTGGCGGTATTAATTCCTGGAGCGAATGGCCCTTAAAACAATATCGGCTGGATTATAAGGATTATAGTTATTCTTTTATGATAACACCTGTAAAGTGATTAAATTATTTTCATACCTAAGGAAATCATACATAAGTTGCCAGGGGAATAAAAACAAGCACGCGCGCCTTTATAAACTTACCTTTTACAGGACGTAGTATTTTTAACATTTAAATACACTACTTTAAAATCCTATATTCCAATGAACGTCCTCATAGCGACTGTTCAATCATAACAAACACCTGGAGCGTACTTCGTGAAGCCGGCAAAAAATAACTATTATAAATTGATAATTATAATATCATGCATCTGTATTATGGTATTATAATTTGAATATTAATCAAACCGATGTATCCTTTGAGGTGCCAAAATTTTCAATGGCATTTTATTCAAGCAATTGTATGAAAAAGCATTAATTATTACCTCTATATTTATGCAACCATTCATTTAAAAATTAATATGCAACAACCGGGAATTGATAGTACATCGCATAAATCTCTTTCTGAAGATGAAAAACGGCTTGCTGCTCTTGGTTACAAACAAGAGTTGAGCAGGTCATGGTCAGGGTTTTCTAATTTCGCTATTTCGTTTTCTGTTATTTCAATTCTTAGCGGTTGCTTCACTACTTTTTCACAGGCATGGAATAATGGCGGGCCTATTGCGATCTCTCTTGGCTGGCCGCTTATTTCATTCTTCATTTTAATTATTGGTTTAAGTATGGCTGAACTGGCTTCTGCATATCCAACATCAGGTGGCATCTACTGGTGGGCTTCAAAGCTTGGCGGTGTAAAGGCCGGCTTTTATACCGGGTGGCTCAATTTAATCGGGCTGTTTGCCATCACCGCATCGGTAGCGTATGGCGGCGCCATCTTTTTAAATATTGTGCTGGGTTCTTATTTTACACATTATGCGTCATCATTCTTCCGGGGCGATAATATCAAACAACAGTTTTTCTGGTTCGTGATTATCATGCTTATAAGTACCCTCTTTAATTGTTTTCGCAGCCGGGTACAGGCAACGGTAAATAATATTTCTGTTTGGTGGCATGTATTTGGTGCTGCTGTAGTTATTGCGATTCTCGTCATAGCACCCAAAGAGCACCAAAGTTTAAAATGGATCTTCACACAACAAATCAATAATTCTGGTTTCTCAAATGGCAGTGTTTACTGGTTGTACGTTTTGCCTATGGGATTTTTATTAACCCAATATACCATCACCGGCTTTGATGCTTCGGCGCATTTGAGCGAAGAAACACAGGGCGCGCATTTAACAGCTGCCAAAGGGATCTGGCAATCTATTTTTTATTCAGCCATCGGCGGATATATTTTATTATTGGGATTTTTATCAGCTGCCACAAAGCCCGATGTGGTGAGTTCTTTTGACCCTGCCGTTAATCCTTATGGAAGCGGCTCGGTAATATCCATTTTGGAAAACGCGCTCAGCCCTTTGCTATTTAAAATAGTATTGCTCATCTCTACCTGCGGGCAATTGTTTTGTGCCATCGCATGCCTTACTTCCTGCTCAAGGATGATGTTTGCATTTTCCCGCGATGGCGCAGTACCGGGGCATAAGTACTGGGCCAAAGTCAACAGGCATCATGTGCCCATCAATGCAGTATTGGCATCAGCGATCATTGGCATACTCATTACACTTCCTGCCCTGTGGAAAAGCCCGCGAGGAATTCCTACGGCATTTTATGCGATTGTTTCGATTGGTGTTATTGGCCTTTACCTGGCATTCTTTATTCCCATATGGTTGCGGTGGCGCGAAGGAGACAAATTTCAACCAGGAGAATGGAACCTTGGTAAACATTATAAATGGATGAACGTGGTTGCTATGTTGGAAACCGCTTTTGTTTGTTTCTACTTTATTTTACCCTTTGAGCCGGCTGCGGTTCCGTGTAATAAAAACTTTAGCTGGCTGGCAGTAAATTATGCGCCTATATTAGTAGGTGTTACCTTATTATTTCTATGGGTATGGTGGCATTTATCTGT
>JBDTZL010000146.1:0-10473 GCA_040005125.1 Ginsengibacter sp. | reverse complement strand
TTTTAATTATTGCACCGTGGAATTATCCGTTGCAATTATTACTGATTCCTTTGGTGGGTGCCATTGCAGGCGGTAACTGCGCAGTTTTGAAACCTTCAGAATTAGCGCCTGCAACAGAAAAAATTGTTACAAAAATTATCGGAGAAATCTTTTCTGCAAATTATATAAAAGCCATTACCGGCAATGGCGCAGAAATAGTTCCGGCTATGATAAACGATTTTCGTTTTGACCATATCTTTTATACAGGAAGTACAATAGTAGGTAAGGAAATTTATAAACTGGCTGCAAAAGACCTGGTTCCTGTTACGCTGGAACTTGGCGGTAAAAGCCCCTGCATTGTACATGCAGATGCGGATGTAAAAGTAGCCGCGAAGAGGATCATTTTGGGTAAATTTTTAAACGTGGGGCAAACATGTATTGCTCCTGATTATGTTTTGGTTCATGAAGATGTGAAGGATAAATTATTAAATGAATTGAAAGATGCTGTACAAAAATTTTATACGGCTGATCCTTCTTCCAGCTATGGATATGGGAAAATAATCAATGGTAACCGGTTTAAAAAACTGGCTGGTTATCTTATTAAAGAAAAAATTTTTTATGGCGGGAAAAATGATGAAGCTTCATTATATATTGAGCCAACAATACTCATAAATATATCACCAGATGATGATGTGATGAAGGAAGAAATTTTTGGGCCCATACTCCCGGTATTGTCATTTACTACAGCAGAAGAGGCTATGAAAATTGTACAGCAGAACGACAATCCATTAGCATTTTACCTGTTTACAGGCAACAAAAACACAGAAGCGGCATGGATTAAGAAAATTCCCTTTGGCGGCGGTTGTATTAATAACACTGTATGGCATTTTGCCAATGAGCATTTTCCTTTCGGGGGAGTCGGCAACAGTGGCATAGGTGCTTATCACGGCAAAAATACTTTTCTTGTTTTTACACATGCAAAGCCGGTTTTAAAAACGGCAACGTGGTTGGATCCTTCATTAAAATATCCACCTTTTAAAGGGAAGATGAAATGGTTTAAGAGGTTGATCGGATAGGAGAAACTTTTGGAAAGTTTGGAACTTTCCAAAAGTTGTAAGATCACATCTGGATAATTCATTCGTAGTCACCTTGCCATTAAAAATTGTAAATTTGTTAAAATAAAAAAATCATGGCCTCACTACAAATAAGGAAGTATTACATGAATATATTGATACAGCAGACGAAAGAAAATTGGAAGCTATATACCTGGTACTTAAAGATAGTATAAGTTCTGATTATGTTTATAGTGTGGAGGAGCTCGCAACTATCTATGATCGTCGTGATCGATTTATGAATGGTGAAGAAAAAGTCATAACTACTAAAGGATTTATCGAATATGTTCGCCAAAATAAGTTGTAAATGGGGTTTCGTTTAGTTATCCTGTAAACTGCCGCAGAAGACATGTTAGTGGCTTACAGTTACTATGAAGAATTGCAGCTCGGGTTGGGGGATCGCTTTTTGAGAGAGGTATTGGACCGATACAATGACATCCGTAAACATCCACAATATTATGGTTTTATGGATGAGCAGCGTCTTGTTCGTGACGTTACATTAAAAGGTTTCCCATATCTGGCAGTCTATAAGATAAAGGACGATGCAGTAATTGTATATTCCATTCATCATGGCCATCGGCATCCTGATAAACGCTTCAGAAAATAATGCTTAAAAAGAATTATGCCGCTGCTTAAAAAACTCATTTCTTCCACCTACCCTTTTCGGATGAGACTTTCGAAGCTCACAGGCATGGGAATTAATATCGCGGCAAATAATTTAAACAAAACTGCCCCCACAAATTTTTATTCTTTAAAAGCAACCACAAATGCCGGTGAAGAAATTCAATTTGAAAGATACAAAGGGAAAAAAATTTTATTCGTAAACCTGGCAAGCAAATGCGGCTATACACCTCAATACGCAGAGCTTGAAAAACTGCATCAGGAAAATAAAGATGTTATTATTCTTGGGTTTCCTTCCAATAATTTCGGGGCACAGGAACCGGGAACCGATGATGAGATCGCCGAATTTTGTAAAGTAAATTTCGGAGTCACCTTTCAGCTTTTTAAGAAAGAAGATGTTAAGGGGAATAACACGCAGCGGGTTTATCAATGGCTGAGTGACAAGAGTAAAAATGGATGGAATAACAAAGAGCCGCAATGGAATTTCTATAAATATCTTGTTGATGAAAATGGAAATCTTTCAAATGTATTTTCTTCTTCCGTTTCACCCCTGGATATTCCTTTATAGAACTTTTGGAAAGTCTGTAACTTTTGGAAAGTTTGGAACTTTCCAAAAGTTCTTTACACCGCACATTTTTCGTGATAATTGATCAGCTCAATTGCTGATCTTTCAAATACATAGCCGCTGTATTTCTCAACAACCTCGTTCAGAACTTCCAGTACTTCATCCATCTCTTTTAATGTTACCAGCTTGTTACGAAACTCTTTTATATTGGGCATACCTTTTAAATAATTGGTATAATGCCTGCGCATTTCATTAATGCCTACCACAGGCCCTTTCCATTCGCACGATTTTATCAAATGCTTTTTACATACAGCTACTCTCTCTTCCACAGTTGGCGATGGCAGCATCTCACCGGTATTTACAAAATGAGTGATCTCGTTGAAAATCCATGGATAACCAATAGCGGCACGGCCTATCATAATGCCATCCACTCCATACCTGTTTTTATACTCTAAAGCTTTTTGTGGAGAATCAATATCGCCGTTTCCAAAAATGGGAATGGTAATTCTTGGGTTTTCTTTCACTTTTGCAATAAGTTCCCAGTCAGCCTCACCTTTATACATTTGTGTACGAGTGCGGCCATGAATAGCGAGTGCCTGTATACCTGCATCCTGCAACCGCTCTGCAACCTCTTCAATATTTCTCGTGTTATCATCCCATCCAAGTCTTGTTTTTACAGTTACGGGAAGTGAGGTGCTTTTTACAACAGCTGTGGTTAAACGTACCATTAGCGGCACATCTTTTAATACTCCCGCACCAGCGCCACGGCAGGCGACTTTTTTTACAGGGCATCCAAAATTAATATCGAGTAAATCGGGATTGGTTGCGTCCACAATTTTGGCAGCCAGCGAAAGGCTTTCTTCATCGCCCCCGAAAATTTGAATACCCACGGGCTTTTCATAATCAAAAATATCCAGTTTTTTGCGGCTTTTGATAGCATCCCGTATTAGTCCTTCACTGCTTATAAATTCAGTATACATGAGGTGAGCGCCGTTATCCTTACATACTGCCCGAAAGGGCGGATCGCTCACATCCTCCATTGGTGCAAGCAATAAAGGAAAATCAGGAAGTTGTATATTACCTATGGATGGCATGTTATGTTTTAAAAATCTTAAGCCTCACCCCAACCCCTCTCCTAAAGGAAGAGGGAACTATCTTACCAACCCGCTCTGAAACTTTTGAACTTTGAACTTTGAACTAATTATTTGGCTGTAAATTTACGCACTTAAAATTTGAGGTGATGACGATTGACAGAAATTCGAGAAACATCAGCTATCCGGCGCAACTTGGAATTTTCCTGGGATTAATAGTAGCCGGGCTTGTTATAGGTACGGCGATTTCAGCTGCTGTTTGGCTTATGATGACGGGAAGGCCTCTTCTTGCTATGGAAACTGATATGCTGAAACCTCAATATTACAATGCCATAATGGCCATACAGGTTATTTCCACTTTCTTTATGTTTTTTATATCAGTATATATTTTTGCCCTTATCTGTTACCGTAAGCCTGCACAATTTTTAGGATTTAACGGCAACTTTAATTATAAACAAATTTTATTGCTTCTTGGTATCCTCATCCTTACTTTTCCTTTGTCCGGAGCATTGGCAGAGCTCAATAAAATTATTCCCATACCAACTAAATGGGCCATTAATTTTAAATTACAGGAGGATGCCCGCGCAGCACAGGAAGCAGCTCTTATTAATATCAACTCCTTTCCAAGGTATATTATGTCTTTGATCATAATAGGATTTCTACCCGGCCTTTTTGAAGAAATTTGCTTCAGGGCAGGCCTTCAAAACATTCTTATACGGTGGTTTAAAGGGCCGTGGCTGGCAATTATTTTAACCGCCATCATTTTTAGTGCAATACATATTTCCTATTATGGTTTCCTGGTGCGTTTTGCTTTGGGAATTATACTGGGCATTATATTTTATTATAGTGGAAGTATATGGCTTTCAGTGCTTTTTCATTTCTTGTACAACGGCCTGCAGGTTACCGCCTTGTATTTGTATACACTTTCAGGGTCAAAAAATCAGAAAGATATTGAAGAAAACTTTCCCATATGGGCCGGAGTAGTTGCACTGGTTTTCATCATTTACCTTTTTACCAGGTTCAGACAAATTTCTTTATCCCGAAAAGCAAAAATTGTGGAGGGTGATTTTCCCGACGATGATTTTCACAACTGGGCAACTGCACAATCTTAATTTTTTTTAATGGCGTTTGATTTAAAAACTTTTAAAACCAGGGCTTTAACTGCCATTGTTTTTGTAGTTGTAATGCTGGCTGGATTATTATGGAACCGGTGGGGCTTTATCATTCTATTTACAGTCATTCATTTTGGCTGCTGGTACGAATTTATTAACCTTCTGAAAAAGATAAATTCAAAAAAAATTGGATATTTTTTGCCACTTGGGCTATTGTATATTACCCTACCGGTCTTATTAATGATCGATTTTGGATTTCCTAATACAAGCCACTGGTTATATCAACGGGGATATGAAGACGCTTTTCAATATTCGCCGGTGCTTCCCTGCGGAATTATTTTTTCTATCTGGATCAATGATACTATGGCATATATAGCTGGTTCCTTGATTGGTAAAACCCCTTTTTCCGCAATTTCTCCCAAAAAAACCTGGGAAGGCACCCTCGGTGGAGCTTTGCTTTGCGTTGTTACGATTGCTTTAGTGGGCAATGCGACAGGTTATTATACTGTTAAAGACTGGATGATTATTGCCTCCTGCTGTGCCGTTTTTGGTACTTTGGGTGACCTTATTGAAAGTAAATTGAAAAGAATGGCTAATGTAAAAGACAGCGGAACCCTTATGCCCGGGCATGGTGGTTTTTTAGACCGGTTTGATTCATTGCTGGTAGCCACACCTTTTGTTGCTTTATATTATTTTTTATTTATATGAGTAGCAAAATAATACATTCTTCACTCTCTCTTTTTTATATTTGTAGTTAAACTTATTGGATGAACATTCATAAAGAAGGCTATAAATCGATTGCTTTGAGTGCCCTCGTTTTTGGAGCCGTTAATATTATTTTCTTTTATTTTTTCAGCGCTTCATTGCCCGCGGTTGCATGGATCGTTTTTGGTGTAAGCCTGTTAATGTTGCTTTTTATTATTTCATTCTTCCGCTCCCCAAAAAGAAATTGTACGGTTGCCCATCACCAGGTGATTTGCCCTGCAGATGGGAAAGTTGTAGTAATAGAAGAGATAACAGATGTGGAATACTTTCACGACAAGCGCATACAGGTTTCTATATTTATGAGCCCCGCTAATGTTCATATTAACAGGATACCGATGACCGGCGAGGTGGAATATAGTCAATATCATAAAGGAAAGTATTTGGTTGCCTGGCATCCAAAATCATCGGTCGAAAACGAAAGACATTGTGTTGTAATTAAAAGTGACAACGCTGCAATAATGGTGAAGCAAATTGCCGGGGCAGTTGCCAAGCGCATCGTGAACTATCTCACTGTAGGGCAGTTTGTTGAGCAGGGCGCTGAAATGGGATTTATAAAATTTGGCAGCCGGGTTGATGTTTTATTACCAATAGGTACGGAGTTGAATGTGCAACTGAACCAGGTTGTCAAAGGAGGAGTAACTGTTTTGGCAACCATTGATACCATGGTACCTGTGGAGGAAACTGAAGAAGTTGAAGAAGAATTTTAATACGGCGTTCTTTATTTTAATTACAAAGAATCGTTGTTGCCCGGAGTTGTTGTAAAAAGGGAGGTTGTTGTAAGAAAGACAAAAGTAAAACCGCGTAGAGACGCCATGCATGGCGTCTCTACTCTTATAATATAGATTCGAGCTCTTTTAAATGATAAACAGTGTGTGTTGACGATAATATGCAATCTGCATTGATATGATTTACAAAAATAGTATCTATTCCTGCGTTTAAAGCACCTAGTATGTCAGCATCCGGATTATCACCAATCATGATGCATTCCCCGATATTTCCATTGGTTTTTTTTAAAGCATATTCAAAAATCTCCTTTTGAGGTTTCATGGAATTTGAAACTTCAGACGTGATCACATGGGTAAAATATTTTGCCAGGTTTGAATTATTCAGCTTACTCCATTGCGTTTTTTCAAAGCCATTGGTGATACAATGAATTGAATATCCTTTTTTTGTTAAATAATCCAGTATTTCAAAAGTATAATCGAAAACCTTCTTTTTTGTCGGGAGGATTTCAAGGAATTTTATACTCATTTCTTTTGCCAGCACTTCATCGCCAATATTAAAATGAAGAAGGGAGCGCCACATACGTTTCCATTTGAGATCGTCACTGCTGATAAAACCCTTTTCATACCGATCCCACAAAATGGTATTGTGTTTTAAATATGTTGTATAAAAAAGTTCAAATGGCGAAACGAGTTTTGATTCCAGCTCAAACAATAGGTAAAGCTCGCCAAGAGATTCTTTTGCATTGCTGTCAAAATCCCATAGAGTATGGTCAAGGTCAAAAAACAAGTGGCGATATTTTAGGGAAACAGGATTCACAGATTGTTTAGATTTGTCTGGTGTCATCAATATCATTCAACGAAAGAAAATTATGAATATTGTAATAACAGGTGCAAGCAAAGGTATGGGAAAAGCATTGGCGGTAAAATTTGCAACTCAGGAAAATAAGATTTACATATGTGCACGAAATGAAAAAGACCTGGCAAATACTGTAAAAGAAATGAGGGAAAAAAATCATGCTGCAGTGATTGAATACTTTGCAGCCGATCTTAGCGGTAGGGCTTCTGCAGTCAGATTCACAGACTGGTTATTAGCACGGGGGGTTACAGCCGATATATTGATTAATAATGCAGGGTTGTTCATACCTGGAAGTATTTATAATGAAGAGGAAGGCACCCTGGAAAGAATGATAGCAGTTAATTTGTACAGCGCGTATTATGTAACAAGAGCGCTGCTACCGCCGATGATGAAGAATAAGGCCGGCCATATTTTTAACATGTGCTCTATCGCATCACTAAAAGCATACAGCAATGGAGGCTCTTATAGCATAAGCAAACACGCATTAATGGGGTTAAGTAAAAACTTACGGGAAGAGCTGAAGCCCTATAATATTAAAGTAACTACAGTTTATCCCGGCGCAGTTTACACCTCTTCATGGGAGGGCAGTGGTGTTGAGCCCTCAAGAATTATGCAGGTAAATGATATTGCGGAAATGATTTATGCGGCTTCCTTACTTTCTCCGCAGGCATGTGTGGAAGATATTGTTATAAGGCCACAACAGGGCGATCTTCCGGGATAGCATTTAAAATTTTTTTAACAACGGCTTGATTTTTTAACTTCTGTGCCATTTCTTTAAAGAGTAATTTTGTTGTTCACCATGATTTGAGGTCGCATGATTACATGTCTACAAAAAGGCTTTGCCAAACTCTTTTTTATACTGGTTATTTTTGCTGCCACCGGCAGTTGTAATGCATTATTTGCCCAGGTAAGTTTTACAACGGTATGTCCCCAAAAGAAAATAGGTAAAAGCGAATATTTGCAGCTACAGTTCAAGGTTGCAAACGCCTCTAATGTTGAAAACATCACTCCTCCTTCCTTCAAAAATTTTTCTATTGTAAGCGGCCCTAACCAGGAAAGTGGTATGACCAGTATTAATGGTAAAGTAGACCAGTATGTTTCTATCAGTTATTTTTTAAAGCCAAATTCTACCGGTAATTTCACAATTGCCCCGGCTACTGCAAAAGCTGATGGCAAAGAGCTTCAAAGCAACCCAGTAAATGTTGAAGTAACCGATGCCCCATCTTCTTCCGCGGGGAATAATTCTGCAAACTCATTATCCTTGTCTCCTTTTGCCAACATGAATTTGGATTTTCCTCCTGAGCCTGCTGTACACAGGTTTGATGATTATATTTTAAAAAAGGGAGAAAATATAAATGATAAAGTGCAAAAAAATCTTTTTGTAAAACTGGATGTCAGCAAAACGAGTTGTTTTGTGGGAGAACCCATCATTGCGTCTTATAAATTATATACCAGGTTACGGTCTGAATCTAATGTTACGAGCGCGCCATCGTTCAATGGATTTTCCGTGAGCGAGTTGGAATTAAATAATCATAATTCTGCAGGAACCGAAAAATATAACGGGCGTGAATATAATGTATATACACTCCGGAAAGTTCAGCTATACCCTTTGCAGCCGGGAACTATTACACTTGACCCCGTTGTGGCAGACAATAAAGTGACTTTTCTAAAATCTGAATATGCGGGCACGCAAAGAGGCGATTTATTTTATGATATGTTGCAGAATTTTGCCGACGCCACCTCTCCACAGGATGCGGTTATTGAACAGCACGTTACTTTGCAAAGTAAACCTGTTGAGATAACTGTCAAGCCCTTGCCGCAGGAAAACAGGCCCCCGGATTTTAAAGGAGCGGTTGGCAATTTTACGATACAATCATCTTTTCAAAAAGACAAGATCACTACCGATGATGCGGGAAATTTAAAAGTTGTTATTGGTGGTACCGGGAATATTCAATTGATAAATGCACCTAAAATAAACTGGACTGACGGAATCGATGGCTTTGATGCAAAAATTGCTGATGATATAGATAAGCTGTCGGTGCCCATGAAAGGGGGTAAAACTTTTACTTTTCCATTCACTGTTTCAAACGCAGGGACTTATACCATTCCTGCAGTTTCATTTTCATTTTTTGATCCTGTATCATCAGTTTATAAAACATTGCACACAGAGCCGCTTGTGATAACTGTGGCCAGGGGAACAGGAATTCAGAATAGTCCTTATTTAAAGAATGCGATAGCGCAAAGTCCGCAGCAGACAAGTTTTTTAAATAAGTATGGTTTATATACCGGAATTGGAATTTTGCTGATTGCCGGTATTATTTTTTGGATATTTCTAAAAAATAATCCGAAGAAAAAAAATGAACTTTTGAAAACCGGGGAAGATAAAGATCACGGAAAAGACATTGTGGAAACCAAGCCGGAATTTATAATTCCAAGAAATCCTTTACAGGATGCACATGAAAAATTAATGGAAGAAAACAACGGTGCATTTTACAGTATACTTGATGCCTCCTTTAAAAAGTATTTATCTGTCAAATTTAAAGTTCCCGCAGAAGAACTAACAAAAAAAAGATTGAATGAAGAGCTGGATAAATGCAATGTAGGGCTTGGCACTTCATTCCTGCTTTCGTCCTTAATGGAAGATTTGGAGCTGAACTTATATGCTCCTCCGTCAAATGCAAATCATTTGAAAGAGGTATATGAAAAAGCTTCTGAGGTTGTTTCCCTGCTGGATAAACAGGTTTGTTAATTAATTATCGGTGAATTTGTACCCGATACCTCTTATTGAGTGAAAGAATTTTGGATTGCGGCTGTCTTCCTCAAAATATTTCCGGAAGCTTAAAATAAAATTATCAACTGTTCTGGTAGTGGGATAAACATTGTAGCCCCACACCGACTGTAAAATTTTTTCACGGGTTACCACCTCATTTTTATTTTCAATAAGCAGCTTTAGCAGCATCACTTCTTTTTTGGTGAGGGCGACTTTTTCGCCAACCCTGGTCGTGCACTCCAACGCCTTAAAATTAATATTGTTCTTGCCAAAATTAAATATTTCGGTAACAGGCTCCTTCGAAGAAATTAGCTTGCTTTTATTAATTAGTTTGTTGACTCTTATCAACAATTCTTCAAGGTCAAATGGTTTTGTGAGGTAATCATCGGCGCCTTTTTTCAAACCAATTACCCTGTCGGCGCTGTTATTTTTCGCGCTTAAAATTAAGATGGGAATTTCTGAATTAGAAAGCCTGATATTTTCACACACAGTAATTCCGTCGATTTCAGGAATCATTACATCGAGAATAATAAGGTCGAAGTATTCATTATGTATAGCTTTCAATGCTTCAGCGCCGTCATAGGCAGAAGTAACCTCATATCCTTCCATTTCGAAATTTAATCTCAACGCATCCTGTAAATTTTCTTCATCTTCAACAAGTAAAATAGAGAGTTTCTTTTTCATAACGGTTGTTTCAATAAGAAGTTAATAATTTTTTTTCTTTTGCAAGTATTATTTCAAAAATGCTTCCATGTGGGAGGTTATTTCTCATCCTGATGCTTCCATTATGTTCCCTGACAATTTTCCTGGTAAGATAAAGCCCAAGGCCTGTGCCTTTTTGTTGCCTCATGCTACCACGATAATATTTTTCGAAAAT